>NZ_JBFATO010000011.1:34096-205021 GCF_040678355.1 Streptomyces sp. NPDC052701 | reverse complement strand
TTGTGGTTGAGCATCCGGGCTTCTTCCTGAGCCAGGACGACAACCCGCCGCGCGCGGTCGGTGAACCTCTCGAACATCGTTAATCGCTCCTCAGAGCGGTCAGGCAGTGGGGGGAACTTCCCCTCCCTGTCCTTCCGCAGCTTAGTCCCGCGAGCGGGGACCGCTCATTCCAACTGCCGACACCGTCCTTGGCCTCCTGACCCCGAACGCCGACATCTGCTCCAACCCGATGGTGCGAGACGATGTTCCCGCAGGCCAGACAGATACCCCTCTCGTCAGTACGCCGATGGCGAACGTGAGACGGCCTGTCCTGCGTGTCGCCCCCTCCCACTAGGCATGTCTTACCCGTGGGCACGGACAGTCCATGCCGAGCACCCCCGTTCCCTCAGCTACGGGCGAACAACCTTGCGCCGCCGCGCACCCCCGCACGCCCCCTCTTCCGGCACTCTGCGCACCCGCGAGGGAGCTCAGCGTAACCCGAACGCCCTTCCGGCGGTTGCGCCTGGCATGGTTGGCGCCCTCCCCCCGGCGAACGCCGTCGGCGCCGTCCCGCTCCCCCGCCGGCCGCTCGACCCGGGCGGCCGGCCGGGCGACCGGGTCCGGCGGTGGTACGAGAACGAACTGGGCTGGCCCACGGTGCCCGGTCCGGCGCCCGGTGCCGCGGTGCGCCTGGTCGTGGGGGTGCGCTTCGACGTGCTGGAGGTCCCGGCCGAGGCGGGGTACGCGGCGCTCGGGCGCCTGGGTCCGGGCTCACCCGTGGCCGTGTGGGGCGACCGGATGCGGCTGCTGGTGGCCGCGGGGAGCGCGGAGGAGCTGCCCGGGCTGCTGGAGTGGCTGGAGTGGGGCGCGCTGGCGCTCGATCTCGTCGCGATCGGCGCGGGCGGTCTCATGGACGCGCCCCCACCCCCCGGACCCGGCCGGCCCGCGCTGCGGCCGCTTCCCCTGGACCGCCGCGGTGCGCCGGGGACCGCGCTGTGGCTGCGGCCCCCCGTGCCGGGGTGCGAGGCCGGGGCCTCGCTGCCGACGCTGTCGGCCGTGGGGGGCGGTGGGAGCGCCCCCGATCTCGTACGGCTGGTGGACACGGTGGCAGCGCAGTGTCACCGTGTCCGGCTGCGGCGCGCGTGCGCCCAGCCGCCGGCCTGTCGGCAGGCCTCGCGTGCGTAGCGCGTACGGAGGATCCGCCGGGCCGACGGTCAGCCGTTGGCCTTCTCGTAGGCCTCGCGGATGGACGCCGGAACACGGCCGCGGTCGTTGACCTCGTAGCCGTTCTCCTTCGCCCAGGCGCGGATGGCCGCGGTGTCCTGGCTGCCGCCGGAAGAGGCGCGCGTCTTTCCGCGCCCGCCCGAAGCGCGGCCCCCGGTACGACGACCGCCCTTCACGTAAGGCTCGAGAAGGCTGCGGAGCTTGTCCGCATTGGCGGTGGTGAGATCGATCTCGTACGTCTTGCCGTCCAACGCGAACGTGACGGTCTCGTCCGCCTCGCCGCCGTCGAGGTCGTCGACAAGAAGGACCTGAACCTTCTGTGCCACCGGATTTCCTTTCATCGATAACTTCAGGGCCGGAGTGTGCCGGCGTCCGCCGTATCGCCGTCCCCTGTTATATGCAGTACTGCAGTACCTCGGAAAGCAAACCGCTTTTGCCGGAAAAACACAAACCCCCGGCAGAGGCCGAGTGCCGCCCCCGGTTCGGAAACGTGCGCGTTTCGGACATAGGGCACCGGGCAAGGGGCCGGGCGCGGAATACGCCTTGCCGAACCCTTCTTGACGAAGCGTGACGGACGGCCTTGAGCGCGCCCGGCGATCACAGGTGCAGAAGCATCCGGCTGTTGCCCAAGGTGTTCGGTTTCACTCGTTCGAGACCGAGGAACTCCGCGACGCCCTCGTCATAGGAACGCAGCAGCTCCGCGTAGACGTCGGTGTCGACGGGCGTCTCGCCGATCTCGACGAAGCCGTGCTTGCCGAAGAACTCCACTTCGAAGGTCAGACAGAAAACGCGGCGAACCCCGAGCCAGCGGGCCGTGTGCAGCAACTTCTCCAGCAACTGGTGGCCGACGCCGGCGCCCTTGAGGCCGGGCTTCACGGCGAGCGTGCGGACTTCCGCGAGGTCTTCCCACATCACGTGCAGGGCGCCGCAGCCGACCACCTCGGCGTTGTCGTCACGTTCCGCGACCCAGAACTCCTGGATGTCCTCGTAAAGCGTCACCGTCGCTTTGTCGAGCAGGATGCCCTCGCGGACGTAGGCGTCGAGGAGGCGGCGCACGGCCGGGACATCGCCGGTGCGGGCCCGTCGGACGGTGATGGCTTTTGCGGTGGCTTCTGGGCTCTTCGCGGGCATGAACGGACGCTATCGCCCGGCGCCGCCCTGCGCGGAGCCGGGGTTCTCGTCCGCGGGGCGCGCGCGTTCCGCGCGTTCCGGGTGTTCGGCGGGCTCTCGCCGTTCGGCGGGTTCCGCGGTTTCCGGGCCCTGGACGATGCGTACGGCGTCGCTGAGCGCCTGTCGCTGTTCCTCGCTCATCATGCCGAAGAAGGCGACGAGAGCGGCGGCGGGGTTGTCGCTCTGCGACCAGGCGTCGTTCATCAGCGCGGCGGCGTAGGCGGCGCGCGTGGAGACCGCCTCATATCGATAGGCCCGGCCTTCCGCCTCGCGGCGCACCCAGCCCTTCTGATGGAGATTGTCCAAAACGGTCATCACCGTGGTGTACGCGATGGACCGTTCCTTCTGAAGATCTTCCAGGACTTCCCGAACGGTCACCGGGCGGTTCCACTTCCACACCCGCGTCATGACCGCGTCTTCGAGTTCTCCCAATGGGCGAGGCACTCTCAGAACAATAGTGGGAGATCCCGGCATTGGCGTGGCGAACCTGCACTTTCAGTGGCAAACGGCCACAAAAAGGGCGTACGACTCGGGAGCGCGGGGTGCGCGGGAGTCGTACGTCGGTGCCGGCGCCGCCGGGCGGGCCCGGGCGGGCCCGGGCAGGAGGGGTCAGGCGTCGGTCGCCGTCTTCGGGGAGGCCTGGCGGGCGCTTTCCGCGCGCGCGAGGGCGGCGTCGACGGCCGCGTCCTCCTTGGCCTTGTTGGCGCCGCCCTGGGTCTTCACGATCACCCGGATCACGGCGGCGAAGAAGACGGCCATGACGGCCGGGGGCAGGAGCGCGGAGACGTAGTCCATGGGTCCAGGGTAGCCAGGGGGCGGGGGCCGGGGGGTGGACGGGGGGGCGCGCCGGGTCAGCCCGCGGCGAGCCGGTGGGAGCGCGCGGGGGGCGGCGCCGGCTTGCGGCGGGGGAAGACCTCGCCCGGGGTGGGGATCGGGCGGGCGGGCCGCGGAGCGGCGGGGGCGGGCTTGGGGGCCGGTTTCTCCGCCGGCTTCTCCCGGTGGTCCAGGGCGGGGCCCGCCAACGGTGCGGCGGCGTCGGACAGGCCGCCGGGAAGGGCCAGGAGGCGGGTGCGGGAGGCGGGGACGGCCGGGAAGGGGGAGACGGCCGTACGCGTCCTCCGCGGCGCGCCGGCGGGGCGGGCGCGCACGTCCCGCTCGTCCTCGGTCAGGGCCCGGCAGCGGTCGAGGAGGGCGGCCGCGGCGGGGTTGCCGCGCAGGGCGCGCAGGGCGGCGAGGTCGTCGGGGCACGGGCGGTGGCCGGCGCCCAGCGCCTCCTCCAGCAGCGTGAGGTAGCCGGCGGCGGTGCCGGGGAGGGCGGCGCGGTACCGGCCGAGGTCGGCCACGAGGAAGGCACGCAGGCGGGCACCCTCGCGCATCGCCTCGTCGAGCGACTCGGCGAGGCGGAGGCAGTCCTGGACGTCGTCGGCCGAGGCGGTGGCGGGGTGGAGGGCGAGGGCGAGGGCACGGCGGAGCACACGCAGCTCCTCCGCGCCGAACGCCATGCCGCCGCGGGATCCGTAGGGCGTGGGCATGCGGCGACGATACGCGCTAATCAGACAAATTTGACCAAGGGAGCGGGTGTGGCGCGGCGGTGCCACCCGGGCGGGGGTGTGCCCGCGGCGGCCCGTGCGGTACCGGCCGGGGGGGTGCGCGCAGCGCCTGCGGGGCGGGGCCGCGCACCCCCGGCCGCGGCGCGCCCCGGCCCGCCGGTACCGCGCCGCGCGGACCGGCGTCAAAGGCGCGAGACGTTGCGCTCGTACACCAGGCGCAGGCCGATCAGGGTCAGCCACGGCTCGTGCTCGTCGATGACCGAGGACTCGCCCAGGACCATCGGCGCGAGCCCGCCCGTGGCGATCACCGTGACGTCGTCCGGGTCGTCGGCCAGTTCGCGGGCCATGCGGTTGACGACCCCGTCGACCTGGCCGGCGAAGCCGTAGACGATGCCGGCCTGCATCGCCTCGACCGTGTTCTTGCCGATCACGCTCCGGGGGCGGGCCACCTCGATCTTGCGGAGCTGGGCGCCCTTGACGCCGAGCGCCTCGACCGAGATCTCGATGCCGGGGGCGATGACCCCGCCCACGTACTCCCCGCGCGCGCTGACCGCGTCGAACGTCGTCGCCGTGCCGAAGTCGACGACGATGGCCGGGCCTCCGTAGAGGTCCACCGCCGCGACCGCGTTGATGATGCGGTCGGCGCCGACCTCCTTGGGGTTGTCGGTCAGGATCGGCACGCCCGTCTTGACGCCCGGCTCGACGAGGACCGCCGGGACGTCGCCGTAGTAGCGGCGGGTGACCTCGCGCAGTTCGTGCAGGACGGAGGGGACGGTCGCGCAGATGGCGATGCCGTCGATGCCGTCGCCCAGGTCGTCGCCGAGCAGGGGGTGCATGCCCATCAGGCCCTGGAGCAGGACCGCCAGCTCGTCGGCCGTGCGGCGCGCGTCCGTGGAGATGCGCCAGTGTTCGACGATGTCCTCGCCGTCGAAGAGGCCGAGGACGGTGTGCGTGTTGCCCACGTCGATCGTCAGCAGCATGGCCCGTACCGCCCCTCTACTCCGCCGGCCGCAGGTCCAGGCCGATGTCCAGGATCGGCGAGGAGTGGGTGAGGGCTCCGACCGCCAGGTAGTCGACGCCCGTGTCGGCGTACGCCCTGGCGTTGTCCAGGGTGAGGCGGCCCGAGGCCTCCAGCCTGGCGCGGCCGTCGACGAGCGCGACGGCCGCCTCGCACTCGCCGGGCGTGAAGTTGTCCAGCAGGATCAGGTCGGCGCCGGCGTCGAGGACCTCGCGCAGCTGGTGCAGGGTGTCGACCTCGACCTCGATGGGGACGTCGGGGAAGCGTTCGCGGACCGCCGCGAACGCCTGGGCGACGCCGCCCGCGGCGACGACGTGGTTGTCCTTGACCAGGGCCGCGTCCGAGAGGGACATGCGGTGGTTGACGCCGCCGCCGCAGCGGACCGCGTACTTCTCCAGCGCGCGCAGGCCGGGTGTGGTCTTGCGGGTGTCGCGGACCCTGGCCCGCGTGCCGTCCAGGGCGTCCGCCCAGGCGCGCGTGGCCGTCGCGATGCCCGACAGGCGGCACAGGATGTTCAGGGCGCTGCGTTCGGCGGTGAGCAGGTCGCGGGTGCGGGTGGTGACCGACAGGAGCTTCTGTCCCGCCTCGACACGGTCGCCGTCCTGCGCGTGGCGCTCGACCGTCAGCTCGTCCTCACAGACCACGGAGAGGACGGCTTCGGCGACCCTGAGGCCGGCCACCACGCCCGCCTCACGCGCCGTGAAGTCGGCGGTGGCGACGGCGTCCTCGGGGATGGTGGCGACCGTGGTGACGTCCACGCCGTGGGCCAGGTCCTCCTGGACGGCCAGGTGGGCGATGTCCTCGACCTCCACGGGGTCGAGCCCTGCGTCGGCCAGGAGCTGGGCGAGCGCGGGGTCCAGGCCGCACTCCAGGTAGGTCTCGTCGGCCCCGCAGGCGCAGTCGTCGCCGCAGCCTCCGGAGGAGGCGAGGGGGAGGTCGGGGGTGGTCACGTGGGTCACTGCTCCTGCTGTGGCGTGAGGGTTCCCGCCGCACGGGCGCGGTCGGGAGCCTGGGGGAGGGTCGGGGGGAAGTCTGCGGTGTCGGTGGTGCGCACGGCCAGTGTGCGGTCCGGATTCAGGCGGACGACGATGTGGCGGCGCCACGCCGTGTCGTCGCGTTCGGCGTGGTCCTCGCGCCAGTGGCAGCCGCGGGTCTCCTCGCGCAGCCGCGCGGCGGCGACCAGGACGCGGGCCACGCACAGGAGGTTGGTGGCCTCCCAGGTGCCGACGCCGGGCTCGGCCGTCTTGCCGTTCTCGGCGAGGGCGTCGCGGGCGTCGGAGTGCAGCCGCTCGAGCCGGTCGGCGGCCTCGGCCAGGGACGCGGCGGAACGCAGGACGCCGGCGCCCCGCGTCATGATCCGCTGGACGGTGAAGCGGGCCTCGGCGTCGAGGAGCGGGTGGGCGGGCCTCCCGGAGTACGGGACCGGCTGGGGCACGCGCGCGTGGAGGGCGTCCCGCGTCCTGGCCGCCGCGATGTCGGCGGCGATGCGCTCGGCGTAGACCAGGCCTTCGAGGAGGGAGTTGGACGCCAGGCGGTTGGCGCCGTGCACACCGGTGCAGGCGACCTCGCCGCACGCGTACAGACCGGGGACGGTCGTACGGCCGTGGGCGTCGGTGCGGACGCCGCCGGAGGCGTAGTGGGCGGCCGGGGCGACCGGGATGGGCTCGGTGACCGGGTCGATGCCGTGGGCGCGGCAGGCGGCCAGGATGGTGGGGAAGCGGTGCTCCCACATCTCGGCGCCGAAGTGCCGGGCGTCGAGGAACATGTGCTCGGCGTCCTGCTGCCGCATGCGGCGCATGATGCCCTTGGCGACGATGTCCCGGGGGGCGAGTTCGGCCAGCTCGTGCTGTCCCTGCATGAAGCGCACGCCGTCGGCGTCGACCAGGTGGGCGCCCTCGCCGCGGACCGCCTCGGAGACCAGGGGCTGCTGGCCCTCCGCGTCCGGGCCCAGGAACAGCACGGTGGGGTGGAACTGGACGAACTCCAGGTCGCTGACCTCGGCGCCGGCGCGCAGCGCCAGGGCCACGCCGTCGCCCGTGGACACGGCCGGGTTGGTGGTCGCGGAGTAGACCTGGCCCATGCCGCCGGTGGCGAGGACCACGGCGGGCGCGTGCACGGCGCCCACGCCGTCGTGCTGGCCCTCGCCCATGACGTGCAGGGTGACGCCCGCGGTGCGGCCGTCGGCGTCCGTGAGGAGGTCCAGGACGAGCGCGTTCTCGACGGTGCGCACCCCGCGCGCGCGTACCGCCTCGACCAGGGCGCGGGAGATCTCGGCGCCGGTGGCGTCGCCCCCGGCGTGCGCGATGCGGCGGCGGTGGTGGCCGCCCTCGCGGGTGAGCTCGATGCCGCCCGCGCCGTCGGTGTCGAACCGGGCACCGGTGGAGATCAGCCGCCGTACGGCGTCGGGGCCCTCGGTGACGAGGATGCGCACGGCCTCCTCGTCGCACAGGCCCGCGCCGGCGACGAGGGTGTCGTCGAGGTGCTGCTCGGGGGTGTCGCCCTCGCCGAGGGCCGCGGCGATGCCGCCCTGGGCCCAGCGGGTGGAGCCGTCGTCGAGGCGGGCCTTGGTGACGACGACGGTGCGCAGGCCGGCGGCCTCGCAGCGCAGGGCGGCGGTGAGGCCGGCGACGCCGGAGCCGACGACCACCACGTCCGCGG
Organism: Streptomyces sp. NPDC052701; assembly: GCF_040678355.1. Taxonomy (NCBI): domain Bacteria; kingdom Bacillati; phylum Actinomycetota; class Actinomycetes; order Kitasatosporales; family Streptomycetaceae; genus Streptomyces; species Streptomyces sp. NPDC052701. The sequence goes on along the minus strand of NZ_JBFATO010000011.1, from coordinate 197,422 downwards.
CGACGGACCACCCGGGCGCGGGCGCGTGCAGTCGTATGCCTGTGCTGGTCACGAGGCGGCTCCGAAGGTGAGGGGGATGTTGTCGATCAGCCGGGTCGTGCCGACCCGGGCGGCGACGGCGAGGACCGCCTCGCCGGTGAAGTCGTCCCCGATCTCGGTGAAGTCGGACGGGTCGACCAGGGCGAGGTAGTCCAGTTCCAGCGGCGGGTCGAGGCGGGCCGCCTCGTCGAGGACCGCGCGGGCGGCGGCGCGGACGGCCGCGGCGGCGCCCGGGGCGGCCGTGGCGACGGCGTGCGCGTCGGCCGCCGCGCGGGACTCCCCCAGGGCGCTGAGCGCCTCGGCGCGCGCGTGCGTGGCGGGCACCTCCCGGGCCCGCGCGCGCAGCGCCTCCTGCGCGGCGTGCCGGTCCCGGCCCGCGAACAGGGCCCGGGACAGGGCGAGGGCGGTGCGCCGCTCCCGGGGCGAGAGGTAGCGGTTGCGGCTGGACAGGGCCAGGCCGTCGTCCTCCCGGACGGTGGGCACGCCGACGATCTCGACGCCGAAGTTCACGTCCCGCGCCATGCGGCGGATCAGGGCGAGCTGCTGGGCGTCCTTCTGGCCGAAGAAGGCCACGTCGGGGCGGGTGAGGTGGAGCAGTTTGGCGACCACGGTGAGCATGCCGTCGAAGTGGCCGGGGCGCGAGGCGCCCTCCAGGCGCTCCCCCATGGCGCCCGCGCGGATGGTGATCTCGGGCCTGCCGCCCGGGTACATCTCCTCCACCGACGGGGCGAACACGATGTCGGCGCCCGCCCGCTCGGCGGTCCTCAGGTCGGCGTCCAGGGTGCGCGGGTAGCGGTCGAGGTCCTCGCCCGCGCCGAACTGGAGCGGGTTGACGAAGACGGTGACGGTCACGAAGCCGTCGCGGCCGACGTGCTCGCGGGCCGTCCTGATGAGGGTGGCGTGTCCCTCGTGCAGGGCGCCCATGGTCATCACGACGGCGGTGCGGCCCGGCACGGCGCGGCGGTCCAGGACCCGGCCCAGGTCGTCGACGGTCGGGACGAGTGCGAAGTCGCGGCTCATGGGGCTCCCCCGTTCTCGGGCGGCAGCGCTCCGTCGGCGAGCACGCCCAGCAGGTCTTCGGCGAGTTCCGGCTTCAGCAGCCCGTGGGCGAGCGCCCGGTCGGCGGTCGCGCGGGCCATCGCCAGGTAGCCCGCGACGGCCTGCGGGGCGTGCCGGCGCAGCTCGGCGACGTGCGCGGCGACCGTGCCCGCGTCCCCGCGCGCGACGGGGCCGGTGAGGGCCGCGTCGCCGGAGCGCAGGGCGTTGTCCAGGGCGGCGCCCAGCAGCGGGCCGAGCATCCGGTCGGGGGCCGCGACGCCGGCCGTGCGCAGCAGCTCCATGGCCTGGGCGACGAGGGTGACCAGGTGGTTGGCGCCGAGCGCGAGGGCCGCGTGGTACAGCGGGCGGTTTTCCTCGGCGATCCACTCGGGCTCGCCGCCCATCTCGATGACCAGGGCCTCGGCGGCCAGCCGCAGTTCCTCGGGCGCGGTGACGCCGAAGGAGCACCCCGCCAGCCGCTGCACGTCGACGGGGGTGCCGGTGAAGGTCATCGCGGGGTGCAGGGCCAGCGGCAGCGCGCCGGCGCGCAGGGCGGGGTCCAGCACCTTCGCGCCGTACCGGCCGGAGGTGTGCACGAGCAGCTGGCCCGGCCGCACCGCCCCGGTCTCGGCGAGACCGGAGACCAGCCCGGGCAGGGCGTCGTCCGGGACGGTCAGCAGGACCAGCTCGGCGCGCTGCAGCACCTCGGCGGGCGGGACCAGCGGCACCTCGGGGAGCAGGCGCGCGGCGCGCCGCCGGGAGGCGTCGGAGACCCCGGAGACGGCCACCGGGCGGTGCCCGGCGAGCTGGAGGGACGCGGCCAGCGCGGGTCCCACGCGACCGGCGCCGACGACGCCGACGGTGAGCCGCGCGGGACGGTCCCTGGGGTCTGGCTGTTGGCTTGTACTCACGCGACGGCGGCCTTCCGTTCCAGTCCGCTCCGGGTACCGGACGATTTCTCGTCATGTTAACGCGATCGGTTCGGGGGCCGTCCGGCCGTCCACGGGCCGCGGGCGCCGGCGGAAGGTCCCCTCCCGGAAGCCCGCACGGACATACGGGTGTCCGCGCGGATCCGCCCGGGGGATGATCCCGGTCATGGGTGACACGGCGGAGCGGGACGGTCGGCGGGCGGAGCGGGTGTCCGGTGAGGAGCGGCGCGCACGGCGCCTCGCCGCCTGCCGGGGCGCGCGGCGCGTTCTGGCGCGCCCCGGTTTCCTGGGGACGCTGCGGGAGCGCCTGGCGCTGCTGGACGCGGCGGGCGACGTCCACGACCTGGACGAGCGGTCGGACCTGTACGGCGACGGCGTCGTCGAGGCGCTCCAGGACAAGGTCGCCGGGCTGCTCGGCACCGAGGCCGCCGCGTTCTTCCCGACGGGCACGATGGCCCAGCAGGTGGCCCTGCGCTGCTGGGCGGGCCGCACCGGGCAGCCGGCCGTCGCCCTGCACGCGCTCAGCCATCCCGAGGTGCACGAGCGGAACGCGTTCAGCCAGGTCAGCGGTCTGCGGCCGGTGCGGGTGACGAGCGAGCCGCGGTTGCCGACCGCCGCCGAGATACGCGGCTTCGAGGAGCCTTTCGGGGCGCTGATGCTGGAGCTTCCCCTCAGGGACGCCGGTTTCGTGCTGCCGTCCTGGGAGGAGCTCACCGAGGTGGTGGAGGCCGCGCGCGAGCGCGACGCGGTGGTGCACTTCGACGGGGCCCGCCTGTGGGAGACCACCGTGCACTTCGGCCGGTCCCTGGCGGAGATCGCGGGGCTGGCGGACAGCGTGTACGTGTCGTTCTACAAGTCCCTCGACGGGTTCGGCGGCGCGGCCCTGGCGGGCCCGAGGACGCTGGTGGAGGAGGCGGAGGCCTGGCGGCACCGGTACGGCGGCACGGTCTACCAGCAGTTCCCGGCCGCCCTGGCGGCGCTGGTGGGCCTGGAGCGGGAACTGCCCCAGCTGCCCGCGTACGTGCGGCACGCGCGCGTGGTGGCCGCCGCGCTGCGCGAGGGCTTCGCGGCGGCCGGGGTGCCGTGGGCGCGCGTCCACCCCGAGGTGCCGCACACCCACGACTTCCAGGTCTGGCTGCCGTACGACGCCGACGTCCTCGCCGAGGCGGCGGTCCGGGCGGCCGAGGAGACGGGCACCGTCCTGTTCGGCCAGGCCTGGGAACGGAGGGGCCCGGGTCTGGCCTGCACGGAGGTCTACGTGCGGGCCGCGGGCCTTCAGTGGACGGCCCGGGACGTGACGGCGGCGGTCGCGGACTTCGTCTCCCGGCTGCCCGGGCCGGCCGGCGGGTAGGGCGCGGCCGCCGGCCCGGGCCTGCCGCACCCGCCCGCGGGCGGCCCCCGCGCCGCCCGCCGGTCGTGGGCTCCGGGGCGGGCCGCCTCCTCGGCACGTGCGGGTGTGCGGGCGTGCGGGCGTGCGGGACGGGGAGGGCTCCGCGGCCGCACCGGTGGGCCCGGACCGCGCCGGCCCGGCGGCGAGGCCCCCCCGATTGACGACGGCCGTCAAACGGGGACCGCGTTGTCGGTGGCCGGGTGCAGCATGAGGGCATGAGCGTGCGCATCGACATCGCGGGGCTGCGGCCGGAGGGCGTCACCGTCGCGCTCTCCCCGCTGGCCGAGCTCGGCATGGCGCTGCACGCGCTGTCCGAACCGGGACACCACCCGGGCCTGCAGGGCTGGGTGACGAGCGTGACGGCCCGGCTCGACCCGCACCTGGCCGACCGGATGTGCGAGGCGGACTTCCTGTGGCGCACGACGTTCTCGGACCTGTTCCTGCCGTGCGCCGGCATCCCGGGCGGCCGCGCGCTGCCGGGCGCCGCGCTCGCCGAGGAGCTGGACCTCCTCGACAAGCTGACGGACGAGCAGTTCGTGGACGCCGCCCTGGAGTTCACCTGCGCCCTGCCCTACAGCTCCGGCGGCCCCACGGCGCTCGCCGACGCCGGGGCGCGCCGGCGCGCCCTGGAGCTGGCCGCCGCGCGCGGACCGCGGCAACTCCGCTTCACCGAACGGCTGCTGGCCGACCCGCCCCGGATCCGGGCCTGGCTGCGGCAGTTCCTCCAGGACTGCGAGGAGGCGTTCTTCGCCGAGGTGTGGTCCCGGCTGAGCCACCAGCTCGCGGCGGACGCCCGCCACAAGACGGACCTGCTGCGCCACAAGGGCCTGGCCGGGGCGCTGGCCGCGGTGTCCCCGGCGGTGACGCTCGACGAGGCCGCTGGCCGCATCACGGTCGACAAGCTGGGCGAGGGGCACACGGCCACCCGGGACGGCGGCCTGCTGCTCGTACCCACGATCCTGGGCTGGCCGCACCTGATGGTCCTGCACCGGTACCGCTGGCAGCCGGTGCTGCACTACCCGGTCGGCTCCTCCGAGCTCGGCGCGCCGCCCACGGTCGAGCAGCTGGCCCTCCGGATGACCGCGCTGTCCCACCCCGTCCGCATGCGCCTGTGCCGCCACCTGGCCCGCAGCTCCTGCACCACCAGCGAGCTGGCGCAGGTCCACGGCATGACGGCGCCGGAGATATCGCGGCACCTGGGCGTGCTGAAGAAGGCGGGGCTGATCACCACGCGCCGCCGCGGGCGGTACGTCCTGCACCAGCTGGACGTGACGGTGGTGGCCCGGCTCGGGAGCGACTTCCTGGAGGGCATCCTGCGCTGACGCGGAGACCGCCCGCCGCCCGCCCGGCGCCGCCAGCCACCCGCCCGGCGCCGCTCGGCCCCGGGCGCGGGTCAGCCGTGTCCGCCGGCCCGGACGAGTCCCGTCTCGTACGCCAGGACCACCACCTGCACCCGGTCCCTGAGCCCCAGCTTGGTCAGGATGCGCCCGACGTGCGTCTTCACGGTCGCCTCGGACAGCACGAGCCGGGCCGCGATCTCGCCGTTGGACAGGCCCTGCGCGACCAGCACCATGACCTCCCGCTCGCGGTCGGTCAGCCGCCCCAGCTCCTTGTGCTGGGGCTGCCTGCCGGTGCTCGGCAGCATCGGCGCGAAACGGTCCAGGAGCCGGCGGGTCGTGGACGGCGCGACCACCGCGTCGCCGCTGTGCACGGCGCGGATCGCGGCGAGGAGTTCGCCCGGCGGCACGTCCTTGAGCATGAAGCCGGAGGCGCCCGCCTTCAGCGCCGAGAAGGCGTACTCGTCGAGGTCGAAGGTGGTCAGGATGAGCACCTTCGGCGCGTCGGGGTCCGCGCAGATCCGGCGGGTCGCCTCCACCCCGTCCAGCTTCGGCATGCGCACGTCCATCAGCACGACGTCGACGACGGCCGAGCGCAGCGCGTCGAGGGCCTCGACGCCGTTGCCCGCCTCCGCGACGACCTCCATGTCCGGCTGGGCGGCGAGCACCATCCGGAACCCGGTGCGCAGCAGCACCTGGTCGTCGACGAGCATCACGCGGATCGTCATCGGGTCCTCTTCCGTTGTCCGCCGCGGGGGACGGCAGGGGTTGTTACAGGTGTCAGCGAAGGGCGTGCGGCGGCGTCAGTGCGCGGGTTTGAGCGGGAGCAGCGCGCTGATGCGGAATCCTCCGCCCGGGCGCGGGCCCGCGTCGAGGGTGCCGCCGACCATGCCGACCCGCTCGCGCATGCCGATCAGGCCGTGGCCCCGGCCGTCGAAGCCGCCCTCCTCGTACAGCTCGTGCGGGGCGCCCTTGCCGTCGTCCTCGACGAGCAGGCCGAGCCCGTCGTCGAAGTACACCAGCCGCACGCTCGCGCCGGCGTTGGGTCCGCCGTGCTTGCGGGTGTTGGTGAGCGCCTCCTGCACGATGCGGTACGCGGTGAGCTCGACGCCGCTGGGCAGCGGGCGCGGGGTGCCCTCGACCTTGAAGTCGACGGGCAGCCCCGAGGTGCGGCACTGCTCGACCAGCTCCTCGATCTGCTGGACGTCGGGCTGCGGGACGTACTCGCCGGCCTCCTGGTGCTCGCCGGTGCGCAGCACGCCCAGCAGGCGGCGCATCTCGGCGAGGGCCTGGCGGCCGGTGGAGGAGATGGTCTCCAGGGCCTTCTTGGCCTGGTCGGGCGCGGCGTCCAGGACGTAGGCGGCGCCGTCGGCCTGCACCACCATCACCGAGACGTTGTGGGCGACGACGTCGTGCAGCTCGCGCGCGATCCGGGCGCGCTCGGCGGCGACGGCGACCTTGGCCTGCGCCTCGCGCTCCTTCTCCAGCCGGGCGGCGCGCTCCTCCAGCTGCGCGAAGTAGGCGCGGCGGGTGCGGATCGAGTCGCCGAGCACCCAGGCCAGGGCGAAGGGCACGGTCTGGAAGACCGTGATGGCGATGTTGCCGGCGACGCCCGTGTGCTCGTTGGGCCAGCGCAGCTGCGCGAGGGGGGCCGCGCACAGGCCGGCGGCCAGCCCGAAGCGGGAGGCCCAGCGGGCGCCGTTCGCGGCGACCGTGTAGACGATCACCAGCAGGGCGAAGTCGGCGGGCAGCGTCTCGACGTCCGCGAGGAGCTGCGCGGCCCCGAGCCCGGCCCCCAGGAGCAGCATCCTCTCGGGCGCACGGCGGCGCAGCGCCACCACCAGGGACAGCAGCAGCATGATCGGGACCGAGACGAACGGCAGCTCGGTCCCCTCGGCCTCCTCCCGGACCGCTCCGCCCAGCATCGAAACCCCGAACAGGACCACGGCCCAGAAGCCGTCGACCCACATCGGGTGCCTGCGGAGGAAGTCATAGAGGCGTTGCACGTAACCCAGCGTAGGGAAGCGAGATGCGTGCAGGGGTCAACCGGAGGACCGATCCGCACCGGGCGCGCGTACTCCCCAAGGTGGAGTCCCGGTCGTGGTGTGCGCGTAGCCTGGCCCGGTGACAGCGGTGGCAGCGGGGACGACGGGCGAGTGGCGCGGGTGGCGCGCGGCGGCACGGCGGGCCCTGTACGGGCCGGACGGCTTCTACCGCAGGCCGGAGGGGCCGGCCGGGCACTTCCGTACGTCCGTGCACGCCTCGCCGCTGTTCGCCGCGGCGGTGGCGCGGCTGCTGTGCCGGGTCGACGAGGCGCTGGGCCGGCCGGCGGCGCTGGACTTCGTCGACATGGCGGCCGGGCGCGGCGAGCTGGTCACCGGCGTGCTGGCCGCGCTGCCCGCCGAGGTGGCCGCCCGCACGCGCGCGTGCGCCGTGGAGATCGCCGGCCGTCCCGACGGCCTCGACCACCGGATCGGATGGCGGACGGAGCCCCCGGAGGGCGTCACCGGACTGCTGTTCGCCAACGAGTGGCTGGACAACGTCCCCGTGGAGGTCGCCGAGGTGGACTCCGCAGGCGTGCCGCGGCGGGTGCTCGTCCGGGACGACGGGACCGAGCGGCTCGGGGAGCCGGTCGCCGGGGCCGAGGCGCGGTGGCTGGCGCGGTGGTGGCCGCTGCCGGCCGAGGAGGGCTACCGGGCGGAGATCGGACTGCCCAGGGACCGGGCCTGGGCGGCCGCCGTCGCCCGCGTCGGGCGGGGGCTCGCCGTCGCCGTGGACTACGGTCACACGGCGGACGCGCGCCCGCCGTTCGGGACGCTCACCGGGTTCCGGGAGGGGCGCGAGACGGCGCCCGTGCCGGACGGCTCGTGCGACATCACGGCGCACGTGGCGCTGGACGCCTGCCTGCTTCCCGGCGGACGCGTCGTCAGGCAGCGCGACGCCCTGCGCGCCCTGGGGGTCACCGGCGCACGCCCCCCGCTGGCGCTCGCGTCCACGGACCCCGCCGCCTATGTGCGCGCCCTCGCGGGCGCCGGTGAGGCCGCCGAGCTCACCGCGCCGGGCGGGCTGGGCGACTTCGGCTGGCTGCTCCAGCCGGTGGGCGTCCCGGACCCGATGCCGCCCGCGGAGGACCCGGGACACCCGTAGGGGTCTGCGGGAGGCCCCCGCCAGCGCGGGGCCCCGCCCGCTCGCCTCCCGCTCGCCGGTGCCGCCCCCGGCCCCTCGCCGGTGTCGCCGGCTGCTTGCCGGACTGCCTGCCGGGTTGTCGGACCGCTTGCCGGACTACTTGTCGATGTCCCCGACCACGAAGAACATCGACCCTAGGATCGCCACCATGTCCGCCACCAGCGTCCCCGGCAGCAGCTCCGTCAGCGCCTGGATGTTGTTGTACGAGGCCGAGCGCAGCTTCAGCCGGTACGGCGTCTTCTCACCCTTGCTGACCAGGTAGTAGCCGTTGATCCCGAGCGGGTTCTCGGTCCACGCGTACGTGTGGCCCTCGGGGGCCTTGAGGACCTTGGGGAGCCGCTGGTTGATCGGGCCGGGCGCGAGCTCGGCGAGCCGGTCGAGGCAGGCGTCGGCCAGCTCCAGCGCGTTGTGGGTCTGCGCGAGCAGGCACTCGAAGCGGGCCAGGCAGTCGCCCTCCTCGCGGGTCACCACCCGCAGGACGTCCTGCAGCTCGCCGTAGGCCAGGTACGGCTCGTCGCGGCGCAGGTCGAGGTCGACGCCCGAGGCGCGCGCGATGGGGCCGCTCACGCCGTAGGCGTGCACCGTCTCGGGCGCCAGGACGCCCACGCCCCGGGTGCGCCCCCGGAAGATCTCGTTGCCGAGCACCAGGTCGTCGAAGACGTCCATGCGCGAGCGCACGGCGGCGACGGCGGCGCGGGCGCGTGCGGTCCAGCCGGCCGGCAGGTCCTCCTTGAGGCCGCCGACCCGGTTGAACATGTAGTGCATGCGCCCGCCGGAGACCTCCTCCATGACGTTCTGCAGCGTCTCGCGCTCCCGGAACGCGTAGAACACCGGGGTGATGCCGCCGAGCTCCAGCGGATAGGAGCCGAGGAACATCAGGTGGTTGAGCACCCGGTTCAGCTCCGCGAGGAGCGTGCGCGTCCACACCGCCCGCTCGGGGACCTCCATGCCGAGCATCCGCTCCACGGCCAGGACCACGCCCAGCTCGTTGGAGAACGCCGAGAGCCAGTCGTGGCGGTTGGCGAGCACGATGATCTGGCGGTAGTCGCGGGCCTCGAAGAGCTTCTCCGCACCGCGGTGCATGTAGCCGATCACCGGCTCCGCGCGGGTGATGCGTTCGCCGTCCAGCACGAGCTTCAGGCGCAGCACGCCGTGCGTGGACGGGTGCTGCGGTCCGATGTTGAGCACCATGTCGGTGCTCTCCGCGGCGCCGCCGATACCGACCATGGTCTCCGTCGTAGGAGTCATGGACACAGTCTCTCCTACGTACGCTGGCCTCATGGAGACGGGGAGCCCGGACGGCACGGGGACGGCGGGGGCGGCGCAGGCGACGGGGGACGGACCGGTGTGGACCGGGCTGCCGCCGGGGCTGCTGAGGATGCGACGGCTGTTGCTGGTGGTGTGGCTGGGCTTGCTGACGCTGGCCACGGCCCTGCTGCCCGGCCTGCTCGCCGGGCCCGCGTGGGCCGCCTTCGCGCTGCTGCCGCTGGCCCTGCTGGTGTGGGGCTGGACGATGCTGGAGCGCAACTGGCGTTCCTGGCGCTACGCCGAGCGCGCCGACGACCTGCTGATCAGCCGGGGTGTGCTGTGGCGCGAGGAGACCGTCGTGCCGTACGGCCGCATGCAGCTGGTCGAGGTGACCTCCGGTCCCGTCGAACGGTACTTCGGGCTGGCCAGCGTGCAGCTGCACACGGCCGCCGCCGCGACCGACGCGACCATCCCCGGGCTCGATCCGGCCGAGGCGGAACGGCTGCGCGACCGGCTCACCGAGCTGGGCGAGGCACGATCGGCGGGGCTGTGACGACGCCGGGCGCCGCCGGCGGCGTACCCGGTGGGCGGCCCGTCGCCGAGCGGCGGCTGCACCCCGTCACGCCGCTCAGGCGGGCGTGGGCGCCGGTCGCCGTGCTCGTCGGGTGGGCGGTGCACGACCCGGACGGGACGCAGCGGCAGCTGGCCCGGCTGACGACCGGCACGCTGCTGATCGCGCTGGCCGTGCTCCTCCCGGCCGCCGCGGCCTACGGGTTCTTCTCCTGGTGGTTCACGCACTTCGCGGTCACCGACACCGAACTGCGCATCAGGACCGGCCTGGTCTTCCGGCGCACCGCGCACATCCGGCTGGAGCGGATCCAGGCCATCGACGTCACCCAGCCGCTGCTCGCCCGGGTCGCGGGCGTCGCCAAGCTGAAACTCGACGTCATAGGGACCGACAAGAAGGACGAACTGGCCTTCCTGGGCGCGGACGAGGCGCGGGCGCTGCGCGCCGAGCTGCTCGCGCGGGCGGCCGGGTTCGCGCCCGAGACGGCGCACGAGGTCGGCGAGGCGCCGTCGACGCGGCTGCTGCGGGTCCCGCCGGGCGTCCTCGCCGTGTCCCTGGTGCTGACCGGCGCGACCTGGGGGACGCTGGTGGCCGCGCTCGTCGTGCCGTCGGTGCTGTGGCTGGCCACCGGGAGCGTCTGGACGGTCCTCGCGACCGCCCTGCCGCTGCTGGGCGCGGCGGGCGCGAGCAGCGTGGGGCGGTTCGTCGGCGAGTACGACTGGACGGTGGCCGAGTCGCCGGACGGGCTGCGCATCGACCACGGGCTGCTGGACCGGGCGCACGAGACGGTGCCGCCGGGCCGGGTGCAGACCGTGCGGATCGTGGAGCCCCTGCTGTGGCGGCGGCGCGACTGGGTGCGCGTCGAACTGGACGTGGCGGGCTCGTCCAACTCCGTGCTGGTGCCGGTCGCCCCGCGCGAGGTCGCCCGGTCCGTCGTCGCGCGCGTGCTGCCCGGGGTGACCGTGCCGCCGCGCACGGCCCTGGCGCCGTCACCGCGCAGGGCCCGGTGGTGCGTACCGGTGTGGTGGCGCGGGTACGGACTCGCCGTCACCGACGCGGTGTTCGCGGCGCGGACCGGGCTGCTGCGGCGGAGCCTGGCGCTGGTGCCGCACGCCAAGGTGCAGAGCGTACGGCTGACGCAGGGGCCGTGGAAGCGGGCGCGCGGTGTCGCCGACGTGCACGTGGACACGGGCGCGAACCGGACGGTGACGGCGCGGCTGCGGGACGCGGCCGAGGCCGCCGAGTTGCTGCGGGCGCAGGCGGAACGCTCGCGGACGGGGCGCAGGGACGCCCGGCCGGACCGGTGGATGGCCTGAGGCCGGCACCCGAAGGGTGCGGCGGACGGCGGACGGCGGACGGCGGACGGCGGACGGCGGACGGCGTGGGAAACGACTCCGCCCGCGGCTTCGCGCACGAGCCGCGGGCAGGGAGCAGGGGGGTAGGGGTCAGGTCAAGGGCAGGGGGAGCCGGTCGCCGGCGGTCAGGAGGCGGCGCTCCGCAGCCCCTGCAGGTCGATCCGCTCCGTCTCGTCGTGGGCCGTCAGGTCGATGACCTGGCCGACGCCCCGGGACTCCTCGTCCGCCGGCTTGAACCCGGCCTCGGTCTCGGCCTTGTGGAGGGCGAGGGCCTCCTGCCCGACGACGTCGGCGAGGTCCTCGTTCTGGACGGCCTCCAGGGCGGTCCGCGAGGTGCCCTTCTTGGTGCCGAAGAAGTCGAAGCCGCCCTCGGTCACCGGGCGCCGCGCGGGCGCCGCCGGCGGTACGACGGCCACCGCGGTCGGCACGGTGAAGTGCCCGGACGGCTGCTGCCCGGGCTGCGCGGCCCGGCCCGGCGTGTCCGTCGCCGGGGCGGCGGCGGTCGTGTGCTCGGGCTCGTCGACCGCCTCGGGCCGCCCCTGCGCCTCGTCCTCCCGCGCGCCTTCGGCCTCGGTCTCCTTCGGCGTTCCCTCGCCCTTCGGGGGCTCGTCGCCCTTCGGAGGTTCGTCGCCCTTCGGGGGCTCGTCGTCACCACCGCCGAGCCGTGCCAGTGCCGCCCCGGCCCGCAGGAACAGCCGGGAACCCTCCGGCGAGAACGCCCCCGGCGCCTTCGGCCGCTGCTCGGCGGCCTCGGCCGCGGCCTCCTCGCCGGCCCCGGCCTCCGCCGCGGTCCCGTCGGCAGCGACCGCCCCCTGCACGCCCGTCGCGCCCGGGGAACCGGGGGACTCCGAAGCGCCCGAGGGACCCGCCGTCAGCGCGCGCGCCGGAACCGTCGCCTCTATCTCCAGTACGCGGCGCTCCTCCAGCACGCTCGCCCGCTCGGTCTCCGCCGTGGCGTACCGCCGCAGCAGGGCGGCGTGCTCGTTGCGCAGCCCGGACAGCTCGGCGCGCTTGGCGCGCAGCCGCTGCTCCAGCTTCATGCGCAGCTCGCGCGACTCCTCCAGGTCGGCCTCGAGTTCGGCGACCCGTTCCTCGAAACGCCACTCGTCGCCGGCACGCGCGCGCGTGAGGTCGGCGACGCGCTTGCCCGCCTGGATGTCCCAGCGGCGCATGACGGCCGCGCCGACGAGCGTCGTGGCCGCACCGGCCGCGGCCAGCGTGCGCAACACCCCTGGTTCCGTGAACACCCAGGGCCCCAGGGCGCAGACGAGGGAGACGCCTGCGATCGCCGACGGGGGCAGCAGCCTGTGCAGGGGCGGTGAATGGCGGTGACGTCCACGTGGCATGGCCAGAAACTTACCGCGCGTAGGCGAATCATGGTGCCCCGCCCCGTAAAAACAAAGCCATGCCGATGGATTGGAAGGGTTCGCGGAGCATGAGGAACTCATGCCGTCGTCAACAACCCTGTGAACAACAGGATGAACGACCACGTGAATGGATCCGCACGGAAGGGCGTCGGAGCGGACGGGAGCGGCGTGGAGCGCCCTGGAACGGCCCGGAGCGGCCCGGAAGGAACCGGAACCGACGGGAGCGGACGGGAACACCGAATTCCACAAGATCATTTTCACTGGCCGCTCGCCGATCCACCGCAACGTCCCCGGAATCCCGCGCCGTCAGGTGCCGAAGTCGCACTCGCCGCTTTCCAGGATGATCGACGGGATTCGCGTGAACCCGCTGAACTCCCCCGCCCGATTGGACTTCAGCGCGCCCCTGTGACCGGACTCGCCCGCCTGGCCGCCGGCCCCTCTCCCGCCCAGGGCTCCCCCCACCCTGTGAAGCGGCTTCGGCAAGGGAAGTGAACCCCCCTCCCCCAAGACACCGTCCCAGAGGGCGCGATGTCGCCGGATGCCCGACCGGCACCGGCTCCAAGGCCGTTCGCAGAACCACGGGATGCGATGCCCGTCAGGACGGATGACGAGAGGTCGAGTGGGGCCCCGAGCCGCGCTTCGTCGTCCACCGCGCCTCCGCCGTCCTGCCGCGCACCGGCTTCGCCGCCCTGTGGCCGAAAGGTTTCGTCAATCTGACCCTGCCGCTGCCGCGCCTCCTGCGCCGCCGGCCCCCGGCCGCACGCCGCCCGTGCGTCCACCGGAGGGCGCAGCGCCCCCCGGCACAACCGGACACACCACCGGCACGGCCGGGCACAAGGCCGCACGACGGGTCACAAGGCCGACGCGACCGGGCACAAGGCCGACGCGACCGGACCCCACGCCCGCGACCCGGCGCGAGACCGTCGCAAGGCTGTCGTGAGGCTGTCGCGAGACCGTCGCGGCGGCACACGAGGCCGGCGCAGCCGACCGCCGCGGCGGCACCGCCGGGCGCACCGCCGGCGCGGCCCGAGGGCACCCGTGACGGGCCGGGGCACGATCCGGTCCCCGCCGCGGGCCTCCGCTCGGGCCGCGGCGCTGTCCGGCCGCCCCCGGGCCTACGCTGAACGTATGAGCAACCAGAGCGGACGCGGGCGCGTGGCAGGCCTTCCGGTATGGGACCGCTGCGCGGTCATGGGAGTCGTGAACGTGACACCGGACTCCTTCTCCGACGGCGGCCGCTGGTTCGACACGACGGCCGCCGTCAAGCACGGCCTCGCCCTGGTCGGCGAGGGCGCGGACCTGGTCGACGTCGGCGGCGAGTCCACCCGGCCCGGCGCCACCCGCGTGGACGAGGCCGAGGAGCTCAGGCGCGTCGTCCCCGTCGTCCGCGGCCTCGCCTCCGAGGGCGTCACGATCTCCGTCGACACCATGCGCGCCTCCGTCGCCGAGCAGGCCCTCGCGGCCGGCGCCGCCCTCGTCAACGACGTCAGCGGCGGCCTCGCCGACCCCGCGATGATCCCGGTGGTGGCACAGGCGCAGGCCCCCTTCGTCGTCATGCACTGGCGCGGCTTCCTGCAGGGCGGCAACGTCAAGGGCGTCTACGGCGACGTCGTCACCGAGGTCGTCGACGAGCTGCACGCGCGCATACAGGCCGTCCTGGAGGGCGGCATCGCCCCCGAGCGGGTCATCGTCGACCCCGGCCTGGGCTTCTCCAAGGACGCCGAGCACGACCTCGCGCTCCTCGCCCACCTCGACCGTCTCCTCGGCCTCGGTCACCCGCTGCTCGTCGCCGCCTCCCGCAAAAGGTTCCTCGGCCGCGTCCTGGCCGGCCCGGACGGCGCGCCCCCACCCGCGCGCGAGCGGGACGCGGCCACCGCCGCCGTCTCCGCGCTCGCGGCACGGGCCGGCGCGTGGGCGGTGCGCGTCCACGAGGTGCGCGCGACGGCGGACGCGGTACGGGTCGTGCGGGCCGTCGAAGAGGCGCGCGAGGCGGCCGGCAGCGCAGAAGGCACGCGGTGAGCGCCCCCCACACCGACGTCGAGCAGGTCGAGGCCGCCAACACCGCCTTCTACGAGGCGATGGAACGGGGCGACTTCGAGGAACTGGCGTCGCTCTGGCTGACCCCCGCCGACCTGGGCGTCGACGAGACCTACCACGACCCGGCCGACACCGGCGTGGTCTCCTGCGTGCACCCGGGCTGGCCGGTGCTCACCGGCCGGGGCGAGGTCCTCAGGTCGTACGCGCTGATCATGGCGAACACCGACTACATCCAGTTCTTCCTCACCGACGTGCACGTCTCGGTCACCGGCGACACCGCCCTGGTGACCTGCACGGAGAACATCCTCAGCGGCGGCCCGGCCCCCGAGGGGAGCGAGGAACTCGGCCCCCTCGTCGGCCAGCTGGTGGTCGCCACCAACGTGTTCCGGCGCACACCCGACGGCTGGAAGCTGTGGTCGCACCACGCCTCCCCCGTGCTCGCCGAGACCGACGACAACGACGAGAACCCGGACGACGACTCACCCGCCTGAGCGGGTAGACGGGCCTGGAGGACGCCCGCCGGGACGAGGCCGCGGCGGGAGCGACGGACCCGCGGGCAGGAGACTGCCGGCCCCTGGGCCGCCGGGTTCCCGGGGAGGACGCGACGGCCCCTCCCCGGCCCCGGCCCGGACCCGCCGCCCCCGTGGCCCGGCCCCGGCCGTGCCCGCGGGTAGATTCGACCGGGGCCGGGATGCCGCCCGCACGCGGCGCCCGCCGGCCCGAGACCGACGACTGCAGGAGTGATTCGCGTGGATCGTGTCGCGCTGCGCGGCCTGAAGGCCCGCGGGCACCACGGGGTGTTCCCCAGGGAGCGCGAGGAGGGCCAGACCTTCATCGTGGACCTCGTCCTGGGGCTGGACACCCGGCCGGCCGCCGCCGACGACGACCTGACGAAGACCGTGCACTACGGCATCGTGGCGGAGGAGGTCGTGGCCGTCGTCGAGGGCGAGCCCGTCGACCTCATCGAAACGCTCGCCGAGCGCATCGCCCAGGTCTGTCTGAAGCACGAGACGGTCCAGGAGGTCGAGGTCTGCGTCCACAAGCCGGACGCGCCGATCACGGTCCCCTTCGACGACGTGACCGTCACCATCACCCGGAGCCGGGTGTGACCGCGCCGTTCGCCGAGGGCACCGGCGGCACCGGCGACCCGACCGTACAGCCCGTGCCCGCCTCGGTCGTCGACACGGTCGACGCCGCCGACACCACCCTGCACAACCCGCAGCGGGCCGTGATCTCCATCGGCTCGAACCTGGGCAACCGCCTGGAGACCCTCCAGGGCGCCGTGGACGCCCTGGCCGACACCCCCGGTGTCCGGGTCAAGGCGGTCTCCCCGGTGTACGAGACCGAGCCCTGGGGCGTGGACCCGGGCAGCCAGCCCTCCTACTTCAACGCGGTCGTGGTGCTGAGGACCACCCTGCCCCCGTCCTCGCTCCTGGAGCGGGCGCACGCCGTCGAGGAGGCCTTCCACCGCGTCCGGGACGAGCGCTGGGGCCCGCGCACCCTCGACGTCGACATCGTCTCCTACGCCGACATCGTCTCCGACGACCCGCGCCTCACGCTGCCCCACCCGCGCGCCCACGAGCGCGCCTTCGTCCTCGCCCCCTGGCACGACGTGGACCCCGGGGCCCGGCTCCCCGGGCACGGCGCGGTGGCCGACCTCCTCGACGGCGTCACCCGGGAGGGCGTCACAGCGCGCGCGGACCTGGAACTCCGGCTGCCCGAGTAGCCGTTAAGGTCGAGACGACCACGGTCCGTGGGACCGGGGGGAACCGAAAGGACACCGTGAGAGAGCTGCGCATCAGGCTGCTGGCCGGCGTTTTCGTCGTGGCCGCGGTCCTGTCCTGGGCGGGTGCCCGCCTGTGGAACTCGGTCGGGACCCTCCCCAGCGTCCCACTGGCCGCCCCCGTCGTCCTCGCCCTGATCGCCGTGGTCCTGCTGGCCACGGCGCTCTCGCTGCGCGCCCGTCTCAAGGCCCAGCGGGAGCGCCGTCCCGGCGCCAAGGGGGTCGACCCCCTGATGGCGGCCCGCGCGGTCGTCTTCGGCCAGGCCAGCGCCCTGGTCGCCGCCCTCGTCGCCGGCATGTACGGCGGCACGGGCGTCTTCCTGCTGGAGTCCCTCGACGTCCCCGCCCGCCGCGACCAGGCCGTCTACGCCGGTTTCTCGGTCCTGACCGGCATCGCGGTCATAGCGGCCGCCCTGTTCCTGGAGCGGGTCTGCAGACTCCCGGAGGACGACGAGAACAACGGCCCGGGCACGGCACCGGCCACGTGAGACCCGCGGCCTCATGAGACCCCCGGCCGCGTGGGACCCCCCGGGACGCCGGACGGCGTCAGCGCGCCATGATCAGGCTCATGGCCTCGTTGCGCGTCGCCGCGTCCCGCAGCTGCCCGCGCACGGCCGACGTCAGGGTCTTGGCGCCCGGCTTGCGGATGCCGCGCATCGACATGCACATGTGCTCGCACTCGATGACGACGATCACCCCCCGCGGCTCCAGGATCTCCATCAGCGAGTCGGCTATCTGCGTGGTGAGTCGTTCCTGCACCTGCGGACGGCGGGCGTAGACGTCCACGAGACGCGCCAGCTTGGACAGACCGGTGATCTTGCCGTTGGTGGCCGGGATGTACCCGACGTGCGCGACGCCCCTGAACGGCACCAGATGATGCTCACAGGTGCTGTACACCTCGATGTCCTTCACGAGCACCATCTCGTCGTGCCCGAGGTCGAACGTCGTCGTCAGCACGTCCTCGGGCTTCTGCCAGAGCCCGGCGAAGATCTCCCGGTACGCCCGCGCCACCCGCGCCGGCGTCTCGCGGAGCCCTTCGCGGTCCGGGTCCTCGCCGACCGCGATCAGCAGTTCGCGCACGGCGTTCTCGGCCCGCTTCTCGTCGAACTCGCCGATCTGGCCCTCGCCGTCCAGCGTCACGGGGTCGGTCATGTGGTGCCTCGTTCCTGTGCCTCACGCGCGGTGACACGTGTCTCATCCGCGGCCGCACGAAAAAGCCGCGCCCCCCAGGCTAGAACCAGGGGGGCGCGGCATCCATACCGGGCCCGGCGGGGCCGCCGGGAGAGCGGTGGTCAGCTCTCGGGGCGTTCCTCCGGGGTCCGCTCCGGCGTCGCGGAGGGGGGCTCCGCGACGGTGCTCTTCGCGGTGGTGATCGCCGGCGTCGCGCCGTTGGCCCCGTTGGTCAGTGCGAGCTCCTTCGGTGAGAGCACCGGCGGACGGGTGGACGGCGTGCGGCGCGAGGAGCCGGTCCAGGCGGGCCGCGGCGGGCGCTTGACGATCGGCGCGAAGATCTCGGCGATCTCCTCCTTGCCCAGCGTCTCCTTCTCCAGGAGGGCCAGGACGAGGTTGTCGAGGACGTCGCGGTTCTCGACCAGGATCTCCCACGCCTCGTTGTGCGCGGTCTCGATGAGCTTCTTGACCTCTTCGTCGACGAGCGCGGCGACCTCTTCGGAGTAGTCGCGCTGGTGCGCCATCTCCCGGCCGAGGAACGGCTCGGTGTTGTCGCCGCCGAACTTGATCGCGCCGAGCCGCTCGGTCATGCCGTACTGCGTGACCATCGCGCGGGCCAGGTTGGTGGCCTTCTCGATGTCGTTGGCGGCACCCGTGGTCGGGTCGTGGAAGACGAGCTCCTCGGCCGCACGGCCGCCCAGCATGTAGGCCAGCTGGTCCAGCATCTCGTTGCGGGTGGTGGAGTACTTGTCCTCGTCCGGCAGGACCATCGTGTAGCCGAGGGCCCGGCCGCGCGACAGGATCGTGATCTTGTGGACCGGGTCGGAGTTCGGCGAGGCCGCCGCGACCAGGGCGTGTCCGCCCTCGTGGTACGCGGTGATCTTCTTCTCCTTGTCCGACATGATCCGGGTCCGCTTCTGCGGGCCCGCGACCACGCGGTCGATCGCCTCGTCCAGCATCTTGTTGTCGATCAGCTTCTGGTCGCTGCGGGCCGTCAGCAGGGCGGCCTCGTTCAGGACGTTGGCCAGATCGGCACCGGTCATGCCGGGCGTGCGGCGGGCGACCGCCGACAGGTCGACGTCGGGCGCGACCGGCTTGCCCTTCTGGTGGACCTTGAGGATCTCCAGACGGCCCTGCATGTCCGGGCGGTCGACCGCGATCTGGCGGTCGAAGCGGCCCGGGCGCAGGAGGGCCGGGTCGAGGATGTCGGGCCGGTTCGTCGCGGCGATCAGGATCACGCCGCCCTTGACGTCGAAGCCGTCCATCTCGACGAGCAGCTGGTTCAGGGTCTGCTCGCGCTCGTCGTGACCGCCGCCGAGGCCGGCGCCGCGGTGGCGGCCGACCGCGTCGATCTCGTCGACGAAGACGATCGCCGGGGCGTTCGCCTTGGCCTGCTCGAACAGGTCACGGACCCGGGAGGCACCGACACCGACGAACATCTCGACGAAGTCGGAACCGGAGATCGAGTAGAACGGGACGCCGGCCTCGCCCGCGACGGCACGCGCGAGCAGGGTCTTGCCGGTGCCGGGCGGGCCGTAGAGCAGAACGCCCTTGGGGATCTTGGCCCCCACGGCCTGGAACTTGGCCGGTTCCTGCAGGAACTCCTTGATCTCCTGGAGCTCCTCGACCGCCTCGTCCGAACCCGCCACGTCGGCGAACGTCGTCTTCGGGGTGTCCTTGGTGATGAGCTTGGCCTTGGACTTCCCGAAGTTCATGACACGGGAGCCGCCGCCCTGCATCTGGTTCATCAGGAACAGGAAGACGACCACGATGAGAACGAAGGGAAGCAGGGAGAGCAGGATCCCGACGAACGGATTCTGCTTGGACGGCGAGACGGTGTAGCCGTCCGGGATCTGCTTGTTCTGGTACTTGTTCTGCAGCGTGTCGGCGAGGGCCTTGCCCTGGTCACCGATGTAGCTCGCCTGGATCTTCGAGCTGCCCTCGACCTTTTCGCCGTCCTTGAGCTGGACCTTGACGATCTGTTCGTCGCCGGTGGTCAGCTTGGCCGACTCGACCCTGTTGTCATTGATCGCCTGGACGACCTGGCCCGTGTCCACCGTCTTGTAGCCGCCGGACGAGCCGACGACCTGCATCAACACGACCACGGCAAGGACGGCCAGCACGATCCACATGACCGGCCCACGGAAGTATCGCTTCACGTCCATCCATACGGAGCGGTGCCGCCCCGTCCCTCCTGCCATAGTGAGTTTGATAAAGGCTGTTCTTCGGACGGTACCCCAGCATTGTCACCCGAAGCCGCGTGAGACGGCTGGCGATCCGCCTACGCATGCTCCAACGGCGCGAAGCCCGCCGGGGTTCCCGATCACCGTCACGGCGCCCCCCGTAGGGGTTCAGCCGCCGTAGACGTGGGGCGCGAGCGTACCGACGAACGGGAGGTTGCGGTACTTCTCGGCGTAGTCCAGGCCGTAGCCGACGACGAACTCGTTGGGGATGTCGAAACCGACCCATTCCACGTCGATGGCGACCTTGGCGGCCTCGGGCTTGCGCAGCAGCGTGCACACCTTGAGGGAGGCGGGCTCGCGCGAGCCGAGGTTGGAGATCAGCCAGGACAGGGTCAGACCGGAGTCGATGATGTCTTCGACGATGAGGACGTGCTTGCCCTTGATGTCGGTGTCGAGGTCCTTCAGGATCCGCACCACACCGGAGGACTGGGTGCCCGCCCCGTACGAGGATACGGCCATCCAGTCCATGGTGACGGGGGTGGACAGCGCCCGCGCGAGGTCGGCCATGACCATCACCGCGCCCTTGAGGACTCCGACGATCAGCAGGTCCTTGCCCGCGTACTCCGCGTCGATCTTCGCGGCCAGTTCGGCCAGCTTCGCGTCGATCTCTTCCTTGGTGATGAGCACCTGCTGGAGGTCGGCACCCATGTCTTTCGCGTCCACCCGCATCACTTTCGGTCGGTCGTCCCACCGGCCGCTCCGGACCGCCTGCACGGCGCACCCGTGTGGCCGGTGGGGTCAGGATTCAGCCTTGCCGAATCACCAGTCTGCCACCCTGGCGCCGGGCGACGACTTTGCCGGGGAGATTGATGGCCCCCTGACCGCGCCAGCCGGTGATCAGCCGGTCGACTTCCTCGATGTGGCGGGCGAACAGCGAACCGGCCGGAGCGCCGGCCTCGATGACGGCGCGGCGCAGGACGCGGCGGCGCACGGCCGGCGGCAGCGCGTACAGCTTGGCGCACTCCAGCCGGCCGGCGGCGTCGCGGACGCCGGCCTCGGCCTGCGCGGCCCAGGCGTCCAGGGCGTCGGCGTCGTCGCGGGAGAGCTGGGCGGTCCGGGCCAGGGCCTCCACGACGCCCTTGCCCAGGGCCTTCTCCAGGGCGGGCAGGCCCTCGTGCCGCAGCCGGGACCTGGTGTAGGCCGGGTCGGCGTTGTGGGGGTCGTCCCAGACGGGCAGGGACTGGACCATGCAGGCCTTGCGGGCGGTCTGCCGGTCGAGCTGGAGGAAGGGGCGCCGGTAACGGCCGCCGGCCCCCGAGACCGCGGCCATTCCGGACAGGGAGCGGATGCCGGAGCCGCGGGCGAGGCCCAGCAGGACGGTCTCGGCCTGGTCGTCGCGGGTGTGGCCGAGCAGGACGGCGGCGGCGCCGTGGCGCTCGGCGACGGCGTCGAGGGCGGCGTAGCGGGCGTCGCGGGCGGCTGCCTCGGGTCCGCCGTCGCGGCCGACGGTGACGGCCACGGACTCCACCGGGTCGAGGCCGAGTTCGCGCAGTCGCAGCACGACCTCGTCGGCGCGCAGGTCGGAGCCGGGCTGGAGGCCGTGGTCGACGGTCACGCCGCCGGCCCGGACGCCGAGCCTGGGCGCCTCGAAGGCGAGGGCGGAGGCGAGCGCCATGGAGTCGGCGCCGCCGGAGCACGCCGCGAGCACGAGCGGCGACGGGGGGCGCCCGTGGGCCGTCTGCACCGCGCCCTCGTGCGCCCTCGCGCGTGCGGGCGCGTGAACCGTCGCGTACGGGGGCTCGGCGGTGCTGCCGGTGTGGTCGGTGAGGATGTCGTGGAGGACGCGGCGGACCGCCAGGCGTATCGCCGCGACCGCAGGATGGGGACCCATGTCCGGTTCCCTTCATGAAGTTTTCGGGGGTGAGCCCGAGGTTCGGTCACTCAGAGTGTGTAGATGGTGACAGAACCGGGCCGTTCCCCGAGCATTGCACGCCTACCCCTCGCTCACGGTCCCTCGGACGGGTGATTGAAGGGGCGTTCGCCTGCCGTCGGCCGGATTCCTTTCACGACCGCTCCACCGCGTTCACGCCTCGTTCCTGCGGTGCACCCGCGCGATCCAGTCCGCCGGTTTGGCGATCTCCGACTTGGTGGGGAGGGTGTTGGGCGAGGTCCACACGCGGTTGAAGCCGTCCATGCCGACCTCTCCGACGACGGCCCGTACGAAGCGCTCGCCGTCCCGGTACTGCCGGAGCTTGGCGTCCAGGCCGAGCAGCTTGCGCAGGGCCATGTCCAGGCGGGAGGCGCCCTTGGCGCGGCGCTGCTGGAACTTCTCGCGGATCTCGGCGACGGACGGCACGACCGCCGGGCCGACGCCGTCCATCACGAAGTCGGCGTGGCCCTCCAGCAGGGACATCACCGCGGTGAGGCGGCCGAGGACCTCCCGCTGGGCCGGGGTCTGCACCAGTTCGACCAGGGAGCGCCCGCCGTCCTCCTCCTCGCCCTCGGGGCGGCCGCCGACGAGGGACTGGGCGGCCTCCCGGATGCGCTCCAGGACGGTCACGGGGTCGACGTCGGTCTCCGCGAGGAACGACTGGATCTCGCCCTCCAGGTGGTCGCGCAGCCAGGGCACCGCGGTGAACTGCGTGCGGTGCGTCTCCTCGTGCAGGGCCACCCACAGGCGGAAGTCGTGCGGTTCGACGTCGAGTTCGCGCTCGACGTGCACGATGTTGGGGGCGACGAGCAGCAGCCGGCCGTCGCCGTTCTCGCCGGCCGGGAGTTCGCGGGTGGCCGGGGCGAAGGTCTCGTACTGGCCCAGCACGCGGGAGGCGAGGAAGGACAGCAGCATCCCGAGTTCGACGCCGGTGACCTTGCCGCCGACGGCGCCGAGGACCGCTCCCCCGGCGCTGTTGCCGCGCCGTTCCTGCATCTTCTCCAGCAGCGGGCGGAGGATCTCCCGGAAGCCGGCGACGTTCGCCCGGATCCAGCCCGGGCGGTCGACGACCAGGACGGGGGTGTCGTGGCCCTCCTCGGTGGCCAGACGGGTGAAGCCCCGGACGTGTTCCTCCGAGGCCTTGGCGTGCCGGCGCAGCTCGGCGACGACGGCCCGGGCCTCGTCGCGGCTGACGTCGGGGCCCGGCCGTACCAGCCGGGTCGCGGTCGCGACCGCGAGATTCCAGTCGACCATGCCGGATGAGGCAGCACCACCGATGCTCGTCATGTGTCAACCGTACGTGAGCGCTCCCGCATGGGGCAGGGCGTGCGGTCCGGCGGGGGACGCCGGCCCGCCCGGGTGCCCGGCCCGGACGGTCCGGGCACCTACCGGCAGCCGCAGTCCGCCAGCGCCGTGGCCGCCTTGTCCAGGGCCGACTGGGCGGTGGTGGCGTCCTGGGTGCCCGTGGCCAGGAAGGCGAAGGCCAGCAGGCGTCCGTGCCGGTCCACGACCGTGCCCGCCAGGGCGTTGACGCCCGTCAGGGTGCCGGTCTTGGCGCGGACGACGCCGGCCGCGCCGTCCGCGTAGCGGCTCGCCAGGGTGCCGGTGAAGCCGGCGACCGGGAGGCCGGTGAGGACGGGGCGCAGTTCCGGGTGGGCCGGGTCGGCGGACTTCACGAGCAGGGCCGTCAGGGCGTCCGCCGACAGGCGGCCGGCGCGGTCCAGGCCGCTGCCGTCCTTGAAGGCCGAGCCCTTCACGGGCAGGCCCAGTCCGGTCAGCTGGGCGCGGATCGCCTGGCCCGCGCCGGCGAAGTCGGCCCGCTTGCCCGCCGCGATCGCCGTCTGGCGGGCGAGGGCCTCGGCGATGTCGTTGTCGCTGTGGGTGAGCATGCGTTCGACCAGGGCCGAGAGCGGGGGCGAGGAGACCGTGGCCAGGGTGGTGGCGCGGGTGCTCGCCTTCGACGGGCCCGGGGCCCGGGCCTTGATGCCGTGGTCGCCGAGGAGGTCGCCGAAGGTGCGGGCCGCCTCCGCCGCCGGGTCCGGCACCCGCGGGGCCGGGCCGCTGGTGGAGTCGTCGGTGCGGCCCTCGTCGGCCATCAGGGCGCTGACGGGGGCGAGGTTGTCGTTGACCCCGATCGGGTGCCTCTCGGAGCCGGCGTAGAGGGTCTTGTCGTAGGAGAGCGTGACCTCGCGGATGCCGCGCTGGGCCAGTGCCCCGGCCGTTCTGCCGGCGAGCGCGCGCAGGCTCGCCGAGTCGCCGGCGTCCTTGCGGGCCGTGAGGGTCGGGTCGCCGCCGCCGACCAGGACGACCTCGTTGGTGTCGGGTTCCAGGGCGGCGCGGGTGGGGATGCGGTGGTCCGCGCCGAGGGCGGACAGGGCGGCGACCGCCGTGGCGATCTTCGTGGTCGAGGCGGGGGTGAGCGCGTCGCCGGCGCCGGCGCCGTACAGGCGGCGGCCGGTGGTCACGTCGACGACCGCGGCGGAGTGGCGGGCGCCCAGCGCCGGGGCCGTCAGCAGGGGCTTCAGCAGGCCGGTGAGGGCCCTGCCGTCGGGGGCGGACTTCACGGTGCTGACGCCGCCGAGGCCGGTCAGCACGGCGGCGGCGCTGGGCGCGGGGCGCGGGGCGCCGGGTACCGGCGCGGACGTACGGCCGTGATCTGCGCCACGCGCCCGTTCGTGCGCGGCCGCCCGGTCCCGCTCGGCCGTACGCTGACCCGATGAGTCCCAGGGGCCGGTGGCGGCCACCACGCCGGCGGCCAGTGCCAGACCGGCGGCGGCGGCGCCGGCGGTGTACTGCCAGGTCCGCGCCATCGCGTGCCGGACCTGCGGTTTCGAGGCCCGTGCGAGCCGCGCGACCCGCGGCCTCGCGGCCGCCGCGGCCCGTGCCAGACGCGGTCGTACGGCGTGCGCGACCCGCACCACGTGCGGTCCCGCGGCCCGCCAAGGCCTCAGCTCCGGCACGGTCACCAGCCCCTTTCGCGATCACACGCCTGCGTGAGGGACACTTAACCACCAGAACTATGTGCTGATCATGGAGGAGCCACCGGTGGAGTTCGACGTCACGATCGAGATCCCGAAGGGTTCGCGCAACAAGTACGAAGTGGACCACGAGACGGGTCGGATCCGCCTGGACCGGCACCTTTTCACCTCGACGGTCTACCCGGCCGACTACGGCTTCATCGAGGGCACCCTCGGTGAGGACGGCGACCCGCTGGACGCCCTGGTCATCCTGGACGAGCCGACGTTCCCCGGCGTCCTCGTCAAGTGCCGCGCCGTCGGCATGTTCCGGATGCGCGACGAGGCCGGCGGCGACGACAAGGTGCTGTGCGTGCCGGCGTCCGACCCGCGGATGGAGCACCTGCGCGACATCCACCACGTGGCCGAGTTCGACCGCCTGGAGATCCAGCACTTCTTCGAGGTCTACAAGGACCTGGAGCCGGGCAAGTCGGTCGAGGGCGCCAACTGGGTGGGCCGCACGGACGCCGAGGCCGAGATCGAGCGGTCGTACAAGCGGTTCACGGAGCAGGGCGGTCACTGACATCCCCGAGGCCGCACAGGGCCCCGTGATGTTCACGAGACGCACGGGTCGCATGCACACGCGTGCGACCCGTGCGTCTCTGCGTGCGCATACTGTGACTCACGGACGGTGTCGCACAGGGAGCGCTACGCAGTGACGGACGCGGAGGACCGCAAGCCGCAGTCGGACGAGGCGAGGACCACCTTCCCGCCGATGCCGCGCGCCGGGAGCGCGGCGCCGGCCGACCCGGAGTCGTCGGCCACGTCCGAGTTCGCCCTCCCCCAGGGGCTGGCCGTCGCCAGGGCCGGTACGGAGTCCGAGGCCACGTCGGAGTTCGCCCTGCCGCAGGGGCTCGACGTCCCGCCGGCGCAGCCGGCCGGACCGGAGGGGTCGGCGTTCAGCCCGCCGAGCACCTACAGCGCCAGGAACGCCCCGCCCGCGTTCACGCCCCCGGCCGGGACACCCGTGGTCAGCCTGACGAAGGACGTGCCCTGGCAGGACCGGATGCGCACGATGCTGCGCATGCCGGTGGCCGAGCGGCCGGCCCCGGAGCCGGTGCAGCGGGCGGAGGAGGGCGGCCCGGCCGTCCCGCGCGTGCTCGACCTGACGCTGCGCATCGGCGAACTGCTGCTGGCGGGCGGGGAGGGCGCCGAGGACGTGGAGGCGGCGATGTTCGCCGTGTGCCGGTCGTACGGCCTGGACCGGTGCGAGCCCAACGTCACCTTCACGCTGCTGTCGATCTCCTACCAGCCGTCCCTGGTGGACGACCCGGTGACGGCGTCCCGCACGGTGCGCCGCCGGGGCACCGACTACACGCGGCTGGCGGCCGTCTTCCGGCTGGTGGACGACCTCAGCGATCCCGAGACGCAGGTCTCCCTGGAGGAGGCCTACCGGCGGCTCGCGGAGATCCGCCGCAACCGCCACCCCTATCCGGGCTGGGCGCTGACCACGGCGAGCGGGCTGCTCGCGGGCGCGGCATCGGTGCTCGTCGGCGGTGACGTGGTCGTCTTCGTCGCGGCCGCGCTGGGCGCGATGCTCGGCGACCGGTTGGCGTGGCTGTGCGCGGGGCGGGGGCTGCCGGAGTTCTACCAGTTCACGGTGGCGGCGACGCCCCCGGCCGCGATCGGGGTGGCCCTGACCCTGGCGCACGTCGACGTGAAGGCGTCCGCCGTCATCACCGGCGGGCTGTTCGCGCTGCTGCCCGGACGGGCGCTCGTGGCGGGTGTGCAGGACGGTCTGACCGGCTTCTACATCACCGCCTCCGCGCGTCTGCTGGAGGTCCTGTACTTCTTCGTGGGCATCGTCGTCGGGGTGCTGGTGGTGCTGTACTTCGGCGTCCAGTTCGGCGCCAAGCTCAACCCCGACGCGGCGCTCGGCGAATCCGGGCAGCCGATGGTGCAGATCGGCGCGTCGATGCTGCTGTCGCTGACCTTCGCGGTGCTGCTGCAGCAGGAGCGGTCGACCGTGCTGTGGGTGACCCTCAACGGGGGCGTCGCGTGGGCGGTGTACGGCGCGATGCACGACGCGGGCGGCATCTCGCCGGTCGCCTCCACGGCTGTCGCGGCCGGAGTGGTGGGGCTGTTCGGGCAGTTGCTGTCGCGGTACCGGTTCGCGTCGGCGCTGCCGTACACGACCGCGGCGATCGGGCCGCTGCTGCCGGGTTCGGCGACCTACTTCGGGCTGCTCGCCATCGCGCAGAACGAGGTCGACGCGGGGCTGGTGTCGCTGACCAAGGCGGTCGCCCTGGCCATGGCCGTCGCGATCGGGGTGAACCTCGGGTCGGAGATCTCGCGGCTGTTCCTGCGGATCGGGTCGGCGGAGAAGCGGCGGGCCGCGAAGCGGACGCGGGGGTTCTAGGCCTCGTTCGGATCATTCCGGCGTCGCGGGGCCCGGTACCGGGCGCCCACCGGCTCGGGGTTGCCGCGCGCGGGCGGCCGCGGGTTCCCCGTGGCCGCCCGTGCGGTGTCCCGCGTCCGCGGGGGCCGGCTCAGTGGCCCCGGTCGTAGGGGTACTGGCCGTCCTGCCGGTAGTCCTGCTGCGGGTCGTAGCCGCCCTGGCCCTGGTCCCGATAGCCGCCGTGGCCCTGGTTCTGGTAGCCGCCGTGGCCCTGGTTCTGGTAGCCGCCGTGGCCCTGGTTCTGGGGGTACTGGCCGTAGTACTGCTGGTCGTGGCCGCCCTGGTCGTAACCGCCCTGGCTTCGGCCGTAGGACTGCTGGTGGCCCTGGTGGTACCCCTGGTCGGGGTACCCCTGGTCGGCGTATCCCTGGTTCCCGTACGGGGGCTGCTCGTGGTTCCCGTACGAGGGCTGCTCGGCCGGGGGGATGCGGCGCAGCTGGGTCGTCGCGTCGTCCATGACGGGGGGCTGCGGCTGCCGGCCCGCCGGGGCCTCGGCCGCGGCGCGCTTCTTCTTGCCGCGCTCGCGCAGGTACTCGACGATGATCGGCACCACCGAGACGAGGACGATCAGGATGAGGATCGCCTCGACGTTCTTCTTGATGAAGTCGATCTGGCCGAGCCAGTAGCCGGCGACCGTGATGCCGGTGCCCCAGGCGACGCCGCCGATGACGTTGTACGTGAGGAACGTGCGGTACTTCATGCGGCCGGCGCCCGCCACGATGGGGGCGAAGGTGCGCACGATCGGCACGAAACGGGCCAGGACGATCGCCTTCGGCCCGTATCGCTCCATGAACTCGTGGGCCTTGTCCAGGTTCTCCTGCTTGAAGAGCTTGGAGTTGGGGCGGTTGAAGAGCTTCGGGCCCAGGAACTTGCCGATCATGTAGCCGACTTGGTCGCCGACGACGGCGGCGATCACGATCAGCGTGCACACCAGCCACAGGGGCTGGCTGATGTAGTCCCCCTTGGCCACGAACAGGCCCGCCGTGAACAGCAGGGAGTCGCCGGGCAGGAAGGCGAAGAGCCCGGACTCCGCGAAGACGATCAGCAGGATGCCGGGCAGGCTGAACGTCGAGATCAGGTAGTCCGGGCTGAGCCACTCGGGGCCGAGCGCAAGCGTGGTCACGGGGATGTGGCTCCTGCTGCTGGGGGACGGGCTGGGGCTGGCTGCCAAAATTATCAACGCAGCCGTGCGGCCCCGGGTTCCATGGGGGTACCCAGGATGCACCGTGGCTCCCCCGGGGCAAAGCCGGGAGCCGCGGACGCCGACGAGTACGGCGGCGGACGGGACCCGAGCCCGGTGTCCCGGCCAGTCACGACGGACGGCGTCCCGGGCCACCGGGCCGAACGGGCGCCGGGCGAGGGGCCCGCAGGGCTCGATGGGGCATCGCGGCGGAGCACGAGGACCTCCTGAGCACCGGTGCGGACGCCGCGGTCCGCACCGGAGTCCGGCGGGCTCTCGCCTCTTCGGGCGCCCGGCAGGCGCGTCACCGCCGTCCCGGGACGGCACGCCTAGGCCGGGGCGTGCCGTCCCGCGTTCGCGGCGATCGCCTCCCTGAGGTGCTCGGCGAGACCCGGCCGCATGGCGTCGTAGTACGCCCTGAAGCGCTCGTCGGAGACGTACATCTCACCGAGGCACGTGTGGATCTCGTACGTGCACTCGTAGTACCAGCGGCAGATGTGCTGCCGGTGCTCCTCGGCCAGGTCCATGGCCGCCTCGCCGGCCGGGGGCTGACCGGCGGTCATCAGGGCGCCGTAGCGCTCGCCCCAGTCGGCGGCCTCGGCCTGGATGCGCTTCCAGTCCTCCTTGGTGTAGCGGGCGACCCGGCGCTGCGACTCGGCGTACTCGCGCGTGCCGCCCCAGCGCTGCCCGGCCTCCTCGGCGTACTGCTCGGGGTCCTCGTCCCCGAACACCTCGAACTTCTCCTCGGGCGTGAGGTGGATGCCCATCGTGTGTGCCTCCATGGCGTGCTCCACGGCCGCCGCCATCTTCCGCAGCTTCTCGATCCGGGCGGTCAGCAGTTCGTGCTGGCGGCGCAGGTGCGCGCGCGGGTCCGCTTTCCCGGTGGCCTGATCGTCGAGCAGGGCGGCGACCTCGTCGAGCGGGAAGCCGAGCTCCCGGTAGAACAGGATCTGCTGCAGCCGGTCGAGGTCGGCGTCGCTGTAACGCCGGTGGCCCGCGTGGCTGCGCTCGCTCGGGACGAGCAGGCCGATGTCGTCGTAGTGGTGCAGGGTGCGCACCGTGACTCCGGCGAAGCCGGCGACCTGTCCCACGGAGTAGCTCACTTCCGCTCCCTTCTCGGTACGCGCCCCAGGCTGGGCCCTCACGCGACGTGAGGTGCAAGCCGGTTTCCGCACGCGGATGTTGCGCCAGGTTTGTCCGCTTAGCCCGTTTATCGTGAGCCCGTGGTCCAGGACAGCACACCCCAGGCCCCCTCCTCCGCCCCGGCGACCCCGGCCCGGGCCCTGCTGCCGTCGGTCCTGCCGGCGCTGGCCGTGGGGGTGGGAGCGGCCCTGCTCCTGCTGGGCGTGAGCGCGGCGGCCGAGGAGCTCCAGGACGTGCTGTGGCGGGACCTGCCCGACGCGCTCGGGGTGGGCCGGTACTCCGTGCTGTGGACGACCGTGATGCTCGTGGCGACCGGGGTCGCGGTCGGGCTGGTGGTGTGGAAGGCGCCCGGTCACGCGGGTCCCGACCCGGCGACCACCGGACTGGACGCGCCCGTGCTGCCGCCCGTGGTGCTGCCGGGGCTGCTGCTGGCGACCGCGCTGATGCTGGCCGGCGGACCGAGCCTGGGCCCCGAGAACCCGATCATCACGGTCAACGCCGGCCTGGCGGTCTGGCTGGGCGGCCGGGCCTTCCCCCGGACCCCGCGGCGCTCGTGGGCGGCGCTGGCGGAGGCGGCGACGATCGGAGCCCTGTTCGGCACGCCGGTGGCCGCCGCGCTCGTCATCTCCGAGGCGCTCGCCGGGCGGCGGACCGGGGGGCTGCTGTGGGACAACCTGTTCGCGCCGCTGACCGCGGCGGCGGCCGGCGCGCTCACCACCACGCTGGTGGCCCGTCCGAGCTTCGACCTGCACCTGCCCGCCCTGGGCCGCCCGGGCTGGAGCGACCTGCTGGCGGCGCTGACGGTCGCCCCGGCGGGCGCGCTGCTCGGCCTGTGCGCCGTCTACGCCCTCCCCCACGTCCACAGGGCGTTCCACGGGCTGCGCCACCCGATGCTGATGCTGCCGGCCGGCGGCGCCGTCCTGGCCGCCCTGGCGGCTCTGGGCGGCCCTCTGACGCTGTTCAAGGGACTCGACGAGATCGGGGAGCTGGCGCGCGATCCCGAGGGCCGGCCGGCGGGCGCGTTCGCCGTCCTGGCGGCGGTGAAGCTGGCCGCGCTGCTCGTCGCCGCGTCCTGCGGCTTTCGCGGCGGGCGCATCTTCCCGGCCGTCTTCGTCGGCACCGCCCTCGGCCTGTGCGCCCACGCGCTGGTGCCCGGGGTGCATCCGGCGGTGGGCGTCCCGGCGGGGGTGCTGGGCGTGCTGCTGGCCGTCACCCGGCAGGGCTGGGTCAGCCTGTTCACCGCCGCCGTCCTCGTCGCCTCGCCGTCGGTCCTCGCCCTGCTGTGCTTCGCCTCGCTGCCCGCCTGGCTGCTGGTCACCGGACGTCCGCAGATGCAGCTGCGCGCGGACGGCACGGCGATCCGGTGAGTGCCCCGTACCACTCCCGGCCCCCTTCCCCTTCCAGGAAATCCCGGAGGCATCCATGCCGCTCCACGAAGTCCCGCAGCACGACGGCCGCCCCCTGGCCGTCAACCCCTTCTACGGCCCGGCCGCCCCGGCCGGTGACATGGCCGAGGCCCCGCCCAAGCACCGGCTGCCCGCCGGCCCCATGGCCCCCTCGACGGCGTACCAGCTGGTGCACGACGAGCTGATGCTGGACGGCAACGCCCGGCTGAACCTGGCCACCTTCGTCACGACCTGGATGGAACCGCAGGCCGGGGCGCTGATGGCCGAGTGCCGGGACAAGAACATGATCGACAAGGACGAGTACCCGCGCACCGCCGAGCTGGAGCGGCGCTGCGTGGCGATGCTCGCCGACCTGTGGCACGCGCCCGACCCGTCGGCGGCCGTGGGGTGTTCGACGACCGGGTCGAGCGAGGCGTGCATGCTCGCCGGGGTGGCGCTGAAACGGCGCTGGGCGCGGCGCAACGCCGACCGGTACCCGGGCGCGCGCCCCAACCTCGTCATGGGGGTGAACGTCCAGGTCTGCTGGGAGAAGTTCTGCGCCTTCTGGGAGGTGGAGGCCCGTCAGGTGCCCCTGGAGGGCGAGCGCTTCCACCTCGACCCGCAGGCGGCGGCCGAGCTGTGCGACGAGGACACCATCGGGGTCGTCGGGATCCTCGGCTCGACCTTCGACGGGTCCTACGAGCCGATCGCCGAGCTGTGCGCGGCGCTCGACGCGCTGCAGGAGCGGACCGGCCTCGACGTCCCCGTGCACGTCGACGGGGCGTCCGGCGCGATGGTCGCGCCGTTCCTCGACGAGGACCTGCGGTGGGACTTCCGGCTGCCGAGGGTGGCGTCCGTCAACACCTCGGGGCACAAGTACGGGCTGGTCTACCCGGGGGTCGGGTGGGCGCTGTGGCGGGACGCGGACGCCCTGCCGGAGGAGCTCGTGTTCCGGGTGAACTACCTGGGCGGGGACATGCCCACCTTCGCGCTCAACTTCTCCCGGCCGGGCGCGCAGGTCGCGGCGCAGTACTACACGTTCCTGCGGCTGGGCCGGGAGGGGTTCCGGGCCGTGCAGCAGGCCGCGCGGGACGTGGCGCGCGGCCTGGCCGGACGTGTCGAGGCGCTCGGCGACTTCCGGCTGCTGACCCGGGGCGACCAGCTGCCCGTCCTCGCCTTCACCACGGCGCCGGAGGTGAGGGCGTACGACGTCTTCGACGTCTCGCGGCGGTTGCGGGAGAACGGCTGGCTGGTGCCCGCGTACACCTTCCCGCCGCACCGCGAGGATCTCGCCGTGCTGCGGGTGGTGTGCCGCAACGGGTTCTCCGCCGACCTCGCCGAGATGCTCGCGCAGGACCTGGAGCGGCTGCTGCCGGAGCTGCGCCGGCAGCCGGGTCCCCTGACGCACGACAGGGGCGCGGCCACCGGCTTCCACCACTAGGGCCTGTCGTCGAACTCCCGTCGTCCGCCCGGAGGGCGGGCCCCGCGGCGTCAGGTGCGTGCTCTCGGCGTGCCGGGCGCGGACCCTCGTACCGGATGTACTCGGGTCCGCGCCCGGTGCGGCGAGAGTGCGTGCAGGGCGTCGCGGGGCAGGCGGGAGTTCGACGACAGGCCTTAGGGCCTGTCGTCCGGACGGCACACCTAGCGGCTCAGCCCGGCGAACCTGCGGACCGCCAGCGGGAAGAACACCGCGAGCAGGACCAGGGGCCACACGACGGCGGGCCATACGTGCCCGGACTCGGTGCCCGGGGTGCCGAACAGGTCCCGTACGGCCGTGGCCGTGTGGGACATCGGGTTCCACTCGACGGCCGTGCCCAGCCAGCCGGGCATGGAGCCGGGCGCGGCCAGCGCGTTGGACAGGAAGCCGACCGGCCAGACCAGGATCTGCACGGCCGTCACCATCTCGGGCTTCCCGGCCACCAGCGCCAGGTGGATGCCGGTCCACAGCATCGCGAAGCGGAACAGCAGCAGCAGGCCCACGGCGCCCAGGAACGCGGGAAGGCCCCCGTGGGCGCGCCAGCCGAGCGCGTACCCGACGCCGGTCAGCACCGCCAGGGCCAGTGCCGACTGGAGCATGTCGGCGGCCGAACGGCCCACCAGCACCGCGCCGTCGGTCATCGGCATGGAGCGGAAGCGGTCGATGACGCCCTTGCCGAGGTCCTGGGTGACGGCGATCATCGTGCCCTCCAGGCCGAAGGCCATGGTGAGCGCGAGCATGCCGGGGACCAGGTAGTCGAGGTAGTCGCCGGTCACGCCCCGGCCGCCGCCGACCAGGTAGCCGAACATCAGCAGCAGCATCACCGGGAAGACCAGGCCGACGGCCACCTGGACCGGTTGCCGCCGCCAGCGGGCGAGTTCGCGGCGGGTCATGGTCCAGGAGTCGGCCAGGGCGTACGCGCTCGCGCTCATGCGGGTTCCTCCACTCGGCGGTCCTCTTCCGTGAGGTGCAGGAACACCTCGTCCAGCGTCGGCCGCCGCAGCGCGACGTCCTCGGCCTCGATCCCGGCCTCCTGCAGGGCGCGCACGACTCCGAACAGCGCCTCCATGCGGTCGGTGACCGGGGCGCTCAGCATGCGGCGGTCGGCGTCCACCGACACCGCCTCCCTCGGCACGGGCAGCAGGGCGACGGCTGCGCCCAGGTGCCCGGCGTCGCGCAGGACGACGTCGATGCGGTCGCCGCCGACTCGGGACTTGAGCTCCTCGGCCGTGCCCCCGGCGATGACGCGGCCGGCGTCGACCACCGAGATGCGGTCGGCGAGCTGGTCGGCCTCCTCCAGGTACTGGGTGGTGAGCAGGACCGTGGTGCCACCGCCTACCAGGGAGCGGACCGAGTCCCACACCTCGGCGCGCCCGCGCGGGTCGAGGCCGGTGGTCGGCTCGTCCAGGAACAGCACGTCCGGTTCGGTGATCAGGGAGGCGGCGAGGTCCAGGCGGCGCCGCATGCCGCCGCTGTAGGCGCGCACCGGTTTGCGGCCGGTGTCGGTGAGGCCGAAGCGCGCGAGGAGTTCGTCGGCACGCGCGCGTGCCCGCCGGGCGCCCAGGTGGTGCAGACGGCCGAACAGCTCCAGGTTCTGCCGGCCGCCGAGCTCCTCGTCGAGTGCCGCGTGCTGGCCGAGCAGTCCGATGCGCCGGCGCACGGCGTACGCCTCGCGCACCACGTCGTGCCCGGCCACCTCGGCCCGGCCCGCGTCGGGCCGCAGCAGGGTGGACAGGATCCTCACCAGGGTGGTCTTGCCCGCGCCGTTCGGGCCGAGCACCCCGTGCACGGTGCCGCGCGCGACCGTCAGGTCGAGCCCGTCCAGCGCGGGTCTGCCGCCTTTGCCGTAGTGCTTGCGTGCGCCTTCGACGGTGATCGCCGCTTCGGCCACTGGGACTCCTTCGTTAGTCAAACTTGACTACCGAAGTGAAGGTATGCCCGGACCGCACGTTAGTCAAACTTGATTAGCGAGTGTCCCCGGGATGCCGCTCCCCCGTCGCGTACGGGTTCTCCTGTCCCTCGGACAGGACGCCGACGAACGGCTCGCCCTCGCCGGCGAAGGTGTAGGCGCCGCCGCGGATGCGGTCGATCAGACCGCGGGTCCACTCGGCGCCGGTGTCGGCGGAGTGGACCCAGAAGTTCATGATCTCGCCGATGTGACCGAGTGGGCCGGGGCCGTCCTCGGGTGTGTAGTACTCGGTGACGGCCCTGCGCCACTCCTCGATGGCGCGCACCCGCTTCTCGAGCAGTTCCAGGGCCTCCGCGCGGCTGAGGTCGACCATGAAGCCGAGCGCGGCCGTGAGCGCGTCCGGCTTCTGGTCGTAGGCGGTCAGGGCCTCCCGCAGCAGCCGGAAGTACTCCTCGGTGCCCTGCTCGGTGACCTCGTACTCCGTGCGCGGCGGGCCGCCGGCGGTGGACGGGGCGATCTCGTGCGCGAGCAGCAGACCCTGTTTCGCCATCTGCTTCAGCGCGTGGTAGATCGAACCGGGCTTGGCGTTGGACCACTCATGCGCGCCCCAGTACTCCAGGTCGTTGCGCACCTGGTAGCCGTGGGCCCGCCCGTGCTGGCGGACCGCGCCGAGCACGAGGAGACGGATCGCTGACATGGCGCCCAGCGTAGGGCCCCGGGGATCAGCCCCCGGACGTGCCCTGCTCCAGGGCGACCAGCTCGAAGGCGGTCCTCCCGTCCAGCGACTCGCGGATGATGTCGGCGTGGCCGGCGTGCCGGGCGGTCTCGCGGATCAGGTGGAGCACCAGCCAGCGCACCGAGACACGGCCCTCCGGCGGGAACCAGGGCTGGTCCGGCAGCGCGAAGGTGTCGTCCAGGCTCGGCACCGAGCGGACGAACGCCTCCGTTTCGGCGGCGACCCTCTCCCAGTACGCCAGCTGCCCGGCGAGGCTCTCCCCGTCGACGAGCCGGAAGCACTCGGCCCAGTTCGTCTCGTCGCGCGTGACGGCCGGAGCCTCGCCCCTGGCCCGGGCGACCCAGCCCTGCTCGACCTCGGCGACGTGCTTGACCAGCCCGGCGAGGGACAGCTCGCTGGCACTGGGCCGGCTCGCGGCCTGCTCGTCCGTCAGCCCCAGCACCGCACGCCGGATGCCGCCGCGCTGCTCCGCCAGGAAGGAGAGCAGCGCACCGCGCTCGTCGCCGTGCGCCTCCGCGGGAACGTGAGTGACCATGACCGCCGCCTTTCGTCGGATCCCCCGGGCGGGAGGGACTTCCCCCGCCCGGCGTCTTTGACGCTACGGGCCCATGCGGACAGATCCTGTCCGCATGGGCCCGGCGGAGGCGAAGGACTAGAAGGGGAATCCGCTGCGGCCGTGCTGCACCGAGATCCACTTCGTGGTGGTGAAGGCGTCCAGCATCGTCTCGCCGTTCAGGCGGCCGATGCCGGAGTGCTTCTCGCCGCCGAAGGGGACGATCGGCTCGTCGTGCACGGTGCCGTCGTTGACGTGGAACATGCCGGTGTCGATCCGCTTGGCGAAGTTCACACCGCGCTCGACGTTCCCGGTGTGGACGGCGCCGCTGAGGCCGTACGGGCTGTCGTTGACGATGCGTACGGCCTCCTCCTCGCCGTCGAAGGGGACGAGGAAGGCCACCGGGCCGAAGACCTCCTGCCGCAGCAGGGCCGAGTCGGCGGGCAGGTCCGTCAGGACGGACGGCTCGACGAGGTTGTCGGTCCTGGCGCCGCGCACCAGGGCCGTGGCGCCCTCGGCGAGCGCCTGCTCGACCACCCCCGACACGGCCTCCGCCTGCGAGGAGTTGATGACCGGGCCGATGACGGTCTCGGGGTCGCGGGGGTCGCCGGCCTTGAGCGACCGGACCTTGGCGACGAACTTCCCGGTGAACTCCTCGGCGACCGAGCGGTCCACCAGGATCCGGTTCGCGGCCATGCAGACCTGGCCCTGGTGGACGTACCGGCTGAAGACGGCCGCGTCGACCGCGTAGTCGACGTCGGCGTCGTCGAGGACCACCAGGGCGCTGTTGCCGCCCAGCTCGAGGATGGAGCGCTTGAAGTGCGCGGCGCAGACGGTGGCCACGTGCCGGCCGACCTTGTCGGAGCCGGTGAAGGAGATGACCTTCGGGATCGGGTGCTCCAGGAAGGCGTCGCCTATCTCGGCTATGTCCGTGATGACGACGTTCAGCAGACCGCCCGGCAGCCCCGCGTCCTCGAAGAGCTTCGCGACCAGGGAGCCGCCGACGATCGGGGTGTTCTGGTGCGGTTTGAGCACCACGCCGTTGCCGAGCGCGAGGGCCGGCGCGACCGACTTGATCGACAGGAGGAAGGGGAAGTTGAAGGGGCTGATCACACCCACCACACCGACGGGCACGCGGTAGACGCGGTTCTCCTTGCCGTCGACCGGCGAGGGGATGATCCTGCCCTCCGGGGCCAGCGCCAGGTGGATCGCCTCGCGCAGGAACTCCTTGGCGAGGTGGAGCTCGAAGGCGGCCTTCAGGCGGGTGCCGCCGAGCTCGGCGACGATCGCCTCGGAGATCTCCGCCTCGCGCTCCCCGATCAGCGCCAGCGCCTTCTCGAAGACCGCGCGGCGGGCGTAGGGGTTGGTGGCCGCCCACTGCTCCTGGGCCCGCGCGGCGGCCCGGTACGCCTCGTCGACCTCGTCGGTCGTGGCGATGGTGATCGACGCCAGCTTCTCGCCGTCGTACGGGTCGAAGTCGATGATGTCCCAGGAGCCGGTGCCCGGGCGCCACTCACCGTCGATGTACTGCTGGGCGAGGTCGGTGAAGCAGGACGACATGTGATCCCTCAATCCCCCGCTGCCGGGGCAGGTCAAGCCATGGCAGTTCGAGCCGTGGCGGTCGACGCGGACTCCTGATCGACTTCACGGTCTGATCTCACGTCATCGTACTTGTGTTTCAGGAGAGTTGGAGGAGTCCCCGGAGAACGTCCCGGCTCTCCGAGGGGCCCGGGCTGTCCTGCTGGAGCTCCTTCAGCGCCCTCTCGTACTGGGCGACGTCCTCGGCCTTGTCGAGGTACAGGGCGCTGGTGAGCTGCTCCAGGTACACCACGTCCGACAGGTCGGACTCCGGGAAGCTGAGGATCGTGAACGCGCCGGACTCGCCGGAGTGGCCGCCGAAGCTGAACGGCATGACCTGGAGCCGGACGTTGGGCCGCTCGGAGACCTCGATCAGGTGCTGGAGCTGGCCGCGCATCACCGTGCGGTCGCCGTACGGGCGGCGCAGGGCGGCCTCGTCGAGGACGACGTGGAACTCGGGCGCGTTCTCCGCGACGAGGTACTTCTGCCGCTCCAGGCGCAGCGCCACGCGCTTTTCGACGTCCGCCTCGCTCGCGCCCCGCATGCCGCGCCGGACGACCGCGCGGGCGTACTCCTCGGTCTGCAGCAGGCCGTGCACGAACTGCACCTCGTAGGCCCGGATCAGGGAGGCCGCGCCCTCCAGGCCCACGTAGGTCGGGAACCAGCTGGGCAGCACGTCCGAGTAACTGTGCCACCAGCCCGCGACGTTGGCCTCCCTGGCGAGCGACAGCAACGAGGCGCGCTCCTGCTCGTCCGTGATGCCGTACAGCGTCAGCAGGTCCTCGACGTCCCTCGTCTTGAAGCTCACCCGGCCCAGCTCCATCCGGCTGATCTTCGACTCGGAGGCGCGGATCGAGTAGCCCGCCGCCTCGCGCGTGATCCCCCGCGCCTCACG
Source organism: Streptomyces sp. NPDC052701 (assembly GCF_040678355.1). Taxonomy (NCBI): domain Bacteria; kingdom Bacillati; phylum Actinomycetota; class Actinomycetes; order Kitasatosporales; family Streptomycetaceae; genus Streptomyces; species Streptomyces sp. NPDC052701. Next base: position 159,594 of record NZ_JBFATO010000011.1, on the reverse strand, counting down.
CAGTCGCCTGAGTTGTGATCCGAGCAGCATGCGCCGCACCACCGATCCCGGCTCTCCCGCGCTCACGTTCGTCAGCCTCCCCAACGTTCCCAGGGGCCGAAGTCTGCCACTAAAACACTTCGAGCAGTACTCGTCCGGTTACGGAAACGGAACCGAGCCGGGCGAACCTCTCGGAAGCGGACGGGGAAGAAGCGGGGAACGGCGAGGGGGGAGCGGGAAAAGGACAGGGAAGTGACGGAAAAATTACCCAACAAGCGGCACGGGAGGGTCCATTTCGGTCACGTGCACGTGCATCTGCCCTTGCATCTGGTGTACGCATCCGAAACCATGGTCCCGCACCACCGCATCGCTTCGGCCGCGAACTCCCGGGAGTGCCTCGCATGGGGACGAATGGATCGACCATGCTCGAGCCTTTACGGCAGGGCCTTCCGCCGCTGGACCCCACGGCCGTGTCCGACGCCGCCTCCTGCGCCCTGCCCGCCCGCTACGAAGCGGTCCGCGAGGCGCGGCAGTTCACCCGCCGGACCCTGGACCAGTGGGAGCTGGGCGACCGCTTCGACGAGGTGTGCCTGGTGGTCTCCGAGCTGGTGACCAACGCCCTGCGGCACGGCCTGCCGGCCGGTGCGCCGCGCTGCGCGGAGCAGTACCCCCCCGTGCGGCTGCACCTGATGCGCTGGACGGAGCGGCTGGTGTGCGCGGTGCGCGACCCCAGCAACGACAGTCCCGTGGCCGGGGACTCGGAGGACTTCTCGGCCGAGTCGGGGCGGGGGCTGTTCCTCGTCGACTCCTTCAGCGACGGCTGGGGCTGGCACCCGCTCGCGGGCGCGCTCAGCGGCAAGGTGGTCTGGGCGCTGTTCCGGCTGCAGCAGAACACCGGGCTCCGGGACACCACCCGGTGAGATGCCGCGGCGCTTCCCGGCGCCGCGGCTCTACGCGCGTAACGGCACAGGGATCGCCCTGATTCGCCCCGAATGCCCGGCCGGGCGCCCTCAGCCCGCGATCAGGTGGTCGAACTCGCCGTCCTTGACGCCCAGCAGCATCGCCTCGATCTCCGCGCGCGTGTAGACCAGCGCGGGACCGTCGGGGAAGCGGGAGTTGCGCACGGCCACGTCCCCGCCCGGGAGCCGGGCGAACTCCACGCAGGAGCCCTGGGAGTTGCTGTGCCGGCTCTTCTGCCAGGCGACGCCGTGCAGCTTCGTGGCCGCCATGCCGTTGTAGTACACGTCGTGGTCCACAGGTCGCTCCCCGATGGTGCACTGGCTGGTGTGGCCATTGATGCAGTGGTCAACTGACCCGGATCATAGCTTTGTTCAAGTGCGAATGCATGGGCAGATGCACGTGCACGCGGGGTGGTCCTGCGGTTACAGGCGGACGGCCGCTTCACCGGCCCTTCCGTCTGTGGGACGCACGGGCCGGTGAAGACGTTCCGGGGGCCGTGGGTGTGTCCGTCCGCGAACGGCGTGATCCGGCCTCCCGCCGGCCGGCCGGTGCGGGCGGACACCCCGGCACGCCCCGGGGGGAGCCGGAGGAGCTCAACGGCTCGCGTACGGCAGCAGCGCCATCTCCCGGGCGTTCTTCACGGCCTTGGCCAGCTGCCGCTGCTGCTGGGCCGACACGCGGGTGACCCGGCGGCTGCGGATCTTGCCGCGGTCGGAGATGAACTTCCGCAGCAGGTCGGTGTCCTTGTAGTCGATGTACGTGATCCCGGCCTGGTCCAGCGGGTTCGGCCGGTTCTTCACGGGCTTGCGGTCGGTCTTGCGGGGCATGGCGGGGTCAGACCTCCAGGAGGGTGTCGAAGGCGTGCGGCAGCCGCTGCCAGGCGTCGCGCCCGGCCGCGTACTCGGCGTCGGTCAGCAGACAGGACTCCAGGAGCCGCTGGAGCCCGTCGCGGTCGAGGCCGGGGGAGGTGAAGACGAGGTGCTGGCAGCGGTCGCCGTGCTCGGGGTGCCAGTCCAGCGCGGCGGCGGCGCGGCGCACCGGCGGGACCATCTCCCAGGCCGCGTCGGGCAGGGAGGCGAGCCAGGGGCCCGCGCTCTCCACGCACAGGGCGCCGCCCGCCGCGTCCCAGTGGAACAGCGTGTCGGGCTTGTCGGCGAGCCAGAACCGGCCCCGGCTGCGGGCGGCGGCGCAGGTCAGGTCCTCCAGGGCGGCGTACAGCCGCTCCGGGTGGAAGGGGCGGCGGCGGTGCCAGACCAGGGTGGAGACGCCGTGCGCGTCGGCCTCGGCGGGCAGCAGCGCGCAGGCCGGGTGCTGGGCGGCGGCGGCCGCCTCCACGTCGAAGCCGGCGAACGCCGCCCGCGCCAGGGCGGAGGGCGCGCCCGCCGGGTCACCGGAGCCGATCGGGACCCGGCGGGCCGTCGGGTGCAGCTGGGCGAGCAGCTCGCGGTCCTCGTCGTCGGCCTCCGGGGAGTCGGCGACGGCGAGGACGGGGGCGTACTCCAGCTGCCGTGCGAAGGTGTCGGCGACCGTGCGCTGGTCGGTCGCGGCCGCGGCGAGGCCGCCCTCGGCGAGGTCGTCGCCGTTGGCCAGGTACGGCAGGACCAGGGCCGGGTCGACGGCGGTGATCACGCCGGTGACCGTCAGTCCGCCGGAGGTGACGACCTCGGCCATGGCCTTGGGCTCGACCGAGTCCCACAGTTCGACGACCGCGAGCGGCGTGGTGCCCGCGTCCCGGATCCGGACCAGCTCCGGCACCAGGTCCTCGCGCAGGGCGCAGCAGGCGCAGTCGTTGACCAGGGGCGTCTCGCCCGCGTCGACGACGCCGGCGGCGTTCCGGACGGTGCGCACGACCGTGCCCGCGGCGGCGGTCGCCAGGTCGTGGTGGAGGGCGACGCTGCCGGGCACCTCGGCGAGCAGCCGCTCGACGGCGGCCTTGCGGGCGTCGGCGTGCAGGCCGCCGACGATCGCGACGGAGAGCCCGGAGACTCCGGAGGAACCAGGGGAACCAGGGGAGCCAGAGAACCCAGAGAACTCGGACACGGCGCTAGCCCCGCTTCCCGTAGCGGCGCTCGAAGCGCTCCACGCGTCCGGCGGTGTCCAGGACGCGGGCCGTGCCGGTGTAGAAGGGGTGGCTGACGTTCGAGATCTCGACGTCGACGACCGGGTAGGTGTTGCCGTCCTCCCACTCGATCGTCCTGTCGCTCGTCATGGTGGAGCGGGTGAGGAAGGCGTAGTCCGCCGCGCGGTCGCGGAAGACGACGGGGCGGTAGTCCGGGTGGATTCCCTTGCGCACGAGGTCAGCGCTCCTCTCGGAAGTCGACGTGGCGGCCGGCGACCGGGTCGTACTTGCGCAGGGTCAGGCGGTCCGGGTCGTTGCGGCGGTTCTTGCGGGTGACGTACGTGTAACCGGTCCCGGCGGTGGACCGGAGCTTGATGACCGGGCGGAGTTCGTTGCGTGCCATGCCGCTATGCTACTGAAAATGAATTCCATTTACACAATCACTCCGAGAGAGGTGCATCACCCGTGTCCGCGCACTGCATGCTGACCGGCACCCGGCCCGGCTTCGGCAACACGATCTCCCACTCCCACCGGCGGACCCCCCGCCGCTTCGACCCCAACATCCAGTCCAAGCGCTACTGGCTGCCGAGCGAGGGGCGGTACGTGCGGCTGAGGCTGAGCGCCAAGGGGATCAAGACCGTCGACGCGATCGGCGTCGAGGCGGCCGTCGCCCGGATCCGCGCCCGGGGGGTGCGGGTCTGATGGCGAAGAAGAGCAAGATCGCGAAGAACGAGAAGCGGCAGGAGACCGTCGCGCGGTACGCCGCGCGGCGGGCCGAGCTGAAGGAGATCATCCGGCGGCCGTCCTCGACGGAGGCCGAGCGGCTGGCCGCCCAGGCGGAACTGCGCAGGCAGCCGCGCGACGCGAGCGCCACGCGCGTCCGCAACCGGGACCAGGTGGACGGGCGCCCGCGCGGGTACTTCCGGGCGTTCGGACTGTCGCGGGTGAGCCTGCGGGAGCAGGCGCACGCCGGGTACCTGCCGGGCGTGCGCAAGTCGTCCTGGTAGGGGCGGGAGGGGGCTGGCTGCGGGCACCTGGTCCCAGGGCTTTCCGGACACGCGCGGGGTCCCGCAGACCCTCGGTCGCGGGGCTTTTCGGGCACACGCGTGGGGTCCCGCAGACCCCCGGTCGCGGGGCTTCCCGGACACACGCGCGGGATCCGGCAGACCCTCGGTCGCGGGGCTTCACGGGCAGACGCGCGGGGTCCCGCAGGCCCCCGGCCGCAGGGCTTCACGGGCAGACGCGCGCGGGCCCGGGCGCCGGTCCGAACCGTGCTGGTAGCTTGCTGCGGGTCCCTCCGTGTCTTTCCGGGCCGGCCGGGACGTCGGGCCGGCCGGGACGTCGGCCCGGCCGGGATCCGGTTCCCCGGGCCGGACCGGGTCGTCCGGCGGTCCGGTCGCCGGGCCGGCCGGGTCGTCCGGGGCCCGGTCCGTCCGGCCGTCGGCTCCAGCTTGGGGGCTTGCAGTGACTTCGGTGCTCCTCTCCCGTACCCCGCGTCCCTCCCGCCCCCGGTGTGTGGCCGTACTCGCCGTGGCGGGCGGGCTCGCGCTGACCGCATGCGGCGGTGAAGGCGGCTCCGGGGACGACTCCGCACCCGCTCCCAGCGCGTCCGCCACGGCCACCGCGGTCACCGGCGGCGGCACGGGCGCTGGCGACGCGACAGCGTCGCCGTCCGGCCCCCTGGAGGGCAGCTGGCTGGCCACGACCGGGGACGGGGCCGTGGCCCTGGTGATCACCGGGGAACGGGCCGGGCTCTTCGCGACCGGCGGAACCGTGTGCAGCGGAACCGCCGGAGAGCAGGCGGGGACGCGGGTGATCCGCCTGACGTGCGGGGACGGGGACAAGGACCGCACGGCCGGCACGGTCGGCTCCGTGAACCGCACGACCCTCGAGGTCGACTGGGAGGGCGGCCCGGGAACGGAGACCTACACCAAGACCGAGGGCGGCAGGCTGCCGTCCGGGCTGCCCACGGCGGGCCTCGGGTCGTAGGGTCTCCTGGTCCGGCGAGGGGGCGGGCAACCGCGGCGCGTCCCGATGCGTGATCATCTTTGGAGCCGTACCCGCACCCGTCCACTCACGTCACGCCCAGAGGATCCCCATGCGCCCCCTGCCGACCGCCGTCACCGCCGTCACCGCCGCCCTCGCCGCGGCCCTGCTGCTGACCGCCTGCGACAACGGCGGCGAGGGCAGCGGCGACGGCGGCGAAAAGAGGAGCAAGGAGAAGGCGGGCGGTTCGGCCTGCGCGGTGGACACGATGGGCATGGAGGTCGCGGCCGGCGCCGCCCCGGCCGCCGGCGACACCGGGAACGTCACCGTCACCCTCACCAACCGCGGGACCCGCTGCACCCTGGAGGGCTTCCCCGGCGTCGACCTCGTCGCCGGCACCGCCTCGGCCACCGTTCCCGCGGAGGAGGGGGCGCAGGAGCGGCGGCTCACCCTCGCCGAGAACGCCACCGCCTCCTTCACGATCACCTACGTCCGCGGCGAGGCGGGCGGCGAGAAGAGCCTCGCCGCCCGGAAGGCCGTCCTCACCCTGCCCGGCGCCACCGCCTCGCAGAGCTTCACGTGGTCGTACGGCGACGTCGCGCTCAAGGGCGGCGCGGGCGAGCCGGACGCCTCGGTGAGCGCCTTCCAGACGGCCGGCGACTGACGGCGGGTCAGTCGAGCCGCGGCCGGGCCCGGACCCGGGCACGGTCCGCCGCCTGTGCGCCCTCCGCCCAGCCCGCCGCGTCCCGCACGCCGCGCAGCCGGGTCGTGGCCGTCTGCGGGAACATGCGCTCCAGACGGCCGGCGACCGCGACCTCGCGGGAGGCGAGGACCGGGAGCAGGTCGTCGGTCACCTGGGTCCCGGCCGCCTCCCGCAGACGGGTGCCGATGCGGTGGGCGTAGGCCGCGAGGAAGGACTGCCGGAAGCTCTTGGTGCGCTTGCGGCCGCCCGCCCGCTGGGCGGCCTCCGCCTTCGTCATCGCCGCCGTGGCCTGCACGAGGAGCGAGGTGTGCAGGAGCTCGACGGCTTCCAGGTCGCTCTCGAAGCCGACGACCGTGGAGAAGCCGAGCGCTTCGTTCCAGACCGCCCGGCAGTGGTTGGCGGTGGCGACCGCGTCCAGCAGCACCGCCTTGGCCTGCTCGTACGGCGGTTCCACCCCGATCCGGCAGGCGCCCGGGGTCTGCGGTGCCGGCGCCCGGGCGGCGAGCAGCGCCTCGTCGACGCTGTGCCGGGCCATCAGTTCCTGCGCCTTGGCGCTGAGCGCCTCCGCCTCCTCCGGGAACCCGGTCGCCTCCGCCTTGGCGAGCAGCGCGCGGATGCGGGCCAGCGTGCGGGACTCCGGCCGCGCCCCCGGCGCGGGGTCCTCCTCCAGGGGTTCCAGGGCGGGCAGGCGCAGCAGCAGGCGGTACAGCTCCAGCACGGCGGTGGCGTGCGAGAAGCGGTCGGCGGGGGACGGCGCTTCGGTGGTCAGCGCGTCGAGCTGGGCCCGCCAGCGACGGCCGCGCGGGCCGTCCTGCGCGGCCTGCGCGCGGATCAGCGCCGACACCAGGCGCACGTGCACGTCGTCCAGCTCGCGCCGCACGATCCGTACGACGTCCGCCGGCTGCCAGCCGCGCCGCCAGGCCGCCGCCACGAACTCCTCGCCGCGCCGGGCCAGTGCGGCGTCCGCCGCCGGGTCGGAGGCGAGCAGGGACGCGCCCGTGTCCAGGGCCGCGTCGGTGGTGTCGTACAGGGCGGCCTCGAAGGCGCGGTCGACGGTGGGGGACGTGCTCACGGGCCGATGGTGTCACGCCGCCCCGCGCGCGTGCCCACCGCCGGACGGCCGCACGCGCCTCGCCCCGGCCCGCCTCCGAAACCCTCTCCCGGCCCGCCCCGCCTCACTCCGCGAGATCCGGCCGCCCCTGTCGGGGGCCGCCCCGAGCACGGCGGCCATGGTGGACGGCGGACACCCGGAGAGGTGTCAACTCTCGGTTGACAACGATAGGGGTGCAACCTACGGTTGACACATGACGACGAACTCGACCATCACGTCATCCGTGCGGCTCGACGACCTCATCGCGGCGATCAAGAAGGTCCACGCCGAGCCCCTCGAACAGCTCCAGGACGCGGTCCTCGCGGGCGAGTACCTGGGCGAGGTGGCCGACCACCTGATCGGCCACTTCGTGGACCAGGCCCGGCGCTCGGGCGCGTCCTGGACCGACATCGGCAAGAGCATGGGGGTGACCCGGCAGGCGGCGCAGAAGCGGTTCGTGCCGAAGGAGGGGGCCGGCCTCGACCCGAGCCAGGGCTTCAACCGCTACACGCCGCGCGCCCGCAACGCGGTCATGGCCGCGCACAACGAGGCCAAGACCGCGCGCAACGCCGAGGGCGTGCCCGAGCACCTCGTCCTCGGCCTGCTGGCCGAGCGGGACGGCCTGGCCGCCAAGGCGATCGCCGCCCAGGGGGTCACGCTCGAGGCGGTGCGCGAGGCGGCGGCCGCCGCGCTGCCGCCGGCCGCCGAGGAGGTCCCGGAGCTCGTGCCGTACGGCGCGGCCGCCAAGAAGGTCCTGGAACTCACCTTCCGTGAGGCCCTGCGCCTCGGCCACAACTACATCGGCACCGAGCACATCCTGCTCGCCCTGCTGGAGCACGAGAACGGCGAAGGCGTCCTCAGCGGCCTCGGCATCGGCAAGGAGAGGACCGAACGGTACGTGACCGAGGCGCTGGCGCAGTTCCTGGAGGTCCAGAAGCAGGAGGACCAGGAGGGCCGAGAGGGCCAGGGGGACTAAGGAAACCAGGGAGGCCAGGGAGGCCAGGGGGAACAACGGCAGCAGGAGCAGCGCGGACAGCGGCAGCGGCCGGCCGGTGGCCACGTGGGGCGAGGGGCGTTGTCGGACCCCCCTGTCACACTCGCAGCATGGCCGACCGCTGGGCGCTCGCTCCGGCCGAGGACGGTGGCGTGGACGTCGCCCCCCTCGGTCCGGACGGGCTGCCCGCCGGGCCGGTGCGGCGGGAGGCCGACCCGGCCGAGGCCGTGCGAAGCCGCCCGGACGTCACGCGGTGGGTGTGGCGGTCCACCGCCGAGATCTACCCGCGCCTGCTCGCCGCCGGCGTGCGGGTGGAGCGGTGCTACGACGTCGAGGACGCCGAGACGCTCCTCCTGGGCCACGAGGGCCGGTCCGGGGAGCCCCGCTCGGCCGCGGCCGCCCTGGCCCGGCTGCGCGGCGGCCCCGTGCCGCCCGACCCGCCGCAGCGGTCCGCCGAACCGGGCGCGCAGTCCCCGCTGTTCGAGCCGCAGGGCGCGCACCTGCCGCTGGAGGACCTCCTCGCGGTCTACGCCGAGCAGCAGCGGCGGCACGAGCGGGCCGAGCACCCGGACCGGATGCGCCTGCTGACCGCCGCCGAGTCGGCGGGCATGCTCGTGGCCGCCGAGATGAACGCCGCCGGGCTGCCCTGGCGCGCGCAGGTGCACCGCGCGGTGCTGCACGACCTGCTCGGCGAGCGGTACGCGGGCGGCGGCGAACCGCGCCGGCTGGCCGAGCTCGCCGACGAGGTGTCCGCGGCGTTCGGGCGCCGGGTGCGTCCCGACCTGCCGGCGGATGTGATCAAGGCGTTCGCGCAGGCCGGGATCAAGGTCAGGTCCACACGCCGCTGGGAGATCGAGTCCGTCGACCACCCGGCCGTGAAACCGCTGATCGAGTACAAGAAGCTCTACCGCATCTGGGTCGCCCACGGCTGGTCCTGGTTGCAGGACTGGGTGCGCGACGGGCGGTTCCGGCCCGAGTTCCAGGCCGGCGGGACGGTCACGGGGCGGTGGGTGACCAACGGCGGGGGCGCGCTGCAGATCCCCAGGGTGATCCGGCGCGCCGTGGTCGCCGACCCCGGGTGGCGGCTCGTCGTCGCCGACGCCGACCAGCTGGAGCCGCGCGTGCTGGCGGCCATCTCGCGCGACCCCGGGCTCATGGAGGTCGCGGGCCGGGAGACCGACCTGTACCAGTCGGTGTCCGACCGCGCCTTCTCCGGCGACCGCGCCCAGGCCAAACTCGCCGTGCTCGGCGCGGTCTACGGCCAGACCTCCGGCGACGGCCTGAAGAACCTCGCCGCGCTCCGGCGCCGCTTCCCCAAGGCGGTGGCGTACGTCGACGAGGCGGCCCGCGCGGGCGAGGAGGGCCGGCTGGTGCGGACCTGGCTGGGCCGCACCTGCCCGCCGGCGGCCGGGGCGGCCGACGACGCGACCGAGGAGGCGGGCATCCCGCAGGAGGAGCGGAACGGCTCCCCCGCTTCCCCCGGCTCCCCCGGCCCGCAGGAGTGGGTGCCCGGCCACGCCTCCACCGACGCCCGCGCCCGGGGCCGCTTCGCCCGCAACTTCGTCGTCCAGGGCAGCGCCGCCGACTGGGCCCTGCTGCTGCTCGCCGCGCTGCGGCGGGCCTGTGCGGGCAAGGCGGCCGAACTGGTCTTCTTCCAGCACGACGAGGTGATCGTGCACTGTCCCGAGGAGGAGGCCGAGGCGGTGGTGGCGGCCATCCGGGAGGCGGCGGACCTGGCCGGGCGGCTGACCTTCGGCCGGACGCCGGTGCGGTTCCCGTTCACGACGGCGGTGGTGGAGTGCTATGCCGACGCCAAGTGATCACCGTGCGTCCCGGCCGGCTTCCGGGCCGGCCAGCAGCTGCCTGAGCTCGGTGACCACCGCCTGCTCGTCCGTCCCGTCCAGCGCCGCGAGAGCCGACCGCCACTCCTCGCGCGCCTCCTGGAGCCGGCCCCGCTCCCGCAGCAGCAGCCCGTGCTGGTGGCGGGCGAGACCGCCCGTGTAGCGGTCGGCGCGGTCGTCGGCGCGGCGCAGCAGTTCGGCGCACTCCCGGGCGGCGCGCTCGGCACGGCCCAGCAGGCGCAGGGCACGGACCAGGCCGAGCCGGGTCTGGGACTCGCCGTGCCAGTCGCCGTGGCCGCCGAGGATGCGCAGGCTCTCCTCGAAGTGCGGCAGGGCGGCGTCCGGTTCGCCTAGGCGGAGGTGGGCGTAGCCGATGTTGCAGTGCGCGGAGTGCTGCACGATGACGGCGCCGATCCCGTGCCCGATGGCGAGCGAGCGCCGGTGCTGCTCGATCGCGGCCCGCGGGTCGGTGTGCTCGTACAGGTTGCCGAGGTGGCTGTAGGTGACGGCCTCCCCGTACGGGTCGTTCAACTGCCGCGAGTACGCGAGGCTCTGCCGCAGCGCGTCGCCCGACTCGGCGTGCCGGCCGAGGCCTTCGAGCAGCAGGCCGCGGTTGTTGAGGCACCGCCGGATCCAGGACACGGCTCCGAGCCGCCGCCAGATCTCCAGCGCCCGGTCGTTGAGGGCGAGGGCGTCGTTGTGCCGGCCGGTCAGGAAGTGCAGGCCGGCCAGGTCGACCCACGCGTACGCCTCCGCCGCCGCGTCACCGAGCCACCGCGCGACGCGGAGGCCGGCCCGGCCGAGCACCTCCATCTCGGCGACCCGGCCGCTGCGGTGCAGGTAGGGGAAGAGGAGGCGGACGAGGGTGGAGACGTAGGCCGCGTGACGCCTGGCGGCGGAACCGGCGTCGGCGCCGGGGTCGGTGCCGTGGGCCTCGCCGCCGGTGCCGGGCGCGTACCGCTCCACCAGGGCCACGGCGTTCTCCAGCTCCAGGTCCCCCCAGGCGAAGGCCTCCTCGGACGTGCGGAAGGGCGGGACGGCGGCGACGTGCACCGCGTGCTCGGGCGGCTGGCAGGCGGTCGGGCGGCGGCGGTCGTCCTGGTCGAGACCGGGTTCGACGATCGCGACCAGCGCCCGCTCGGCGACGGCGGCGTACCAGCGCAGGGCGGTTTCGGCGGGGTCGGGGGCGCGGTGGGCCTTCGCGGGGCGGTCCCCCTCGGCGCGGCCCGCCTCCGCACCGCGGCCCGCCTCCGCACCGCGGCCCGCCTCCGCGCCGCGGTCGGCTTCCGCCAGCTCGCGCGCGAAGTCGCGGACCAGATCGTGCGGTGCGTAGCGGGCGTACGCGGTCTCCTCCAGGAGGGCGACGTCGACGAGCCGGTCGAGGGCGGCCTCGGCGCGGCGCTCGTCCAGTCCGGCGAGACGGGCCAGCAGGGGCGCGCCGTACGCCGGCAGGTCGAGCGCGCCGACGCGGCGCAGGACGAGGGCCGCGTCCCGGTCGGCCTCGCGTTCGGAGGCGGCGAGCGCGTCGTGCGCCACGGCGAGGGAGCGGCGCACGCTCAGGTCGTCGTACTCCAGGTGGTGCAGCCGCCGCTCGGTGGCGGCCAGCTGGCCGGCCAGGACGTCGGGGTCGAGGGCCCGGCGCGCGGCGAGGCGGGCCGCGACGACGCGCAGCGCGAGCGGGAGGCGACCGGTGAGGTCGACCAGGGGGTGGCCGGCGTGGAGGCCGTCGCGGTGGCCGCGCCCGGAGACCGCGCGCAGCAGCGCGGCGCTGTCCTCGCCGGACAGCGGACCGAGCGGGAAGCGGGCCGCCCCGTCGAGGGCGGTGAGGGGCGACCTGCTGGTGACGATCACCGCGCAGCCGGCGCCGGCCGGCAGCAGCGGCCGTACCTGGGCGGCGTGCGCGGCGTCGTCCAGGACCAGGAGCGTGCGCGTGGGCGCGAGCAGGGAGCGCAGTAACGCGGCCGCCGCGTCCGGGTGTTCGGGGATGCTGCGGGGTGCGGCGCCGAGGTCGCGCAGGAGCGCGGTGAGCGCCTGGCCGGAGGTGAGCGGGGCCATGCCCGGGGTGGCACCGTGCAGGTTGATGTAGAGCTGCCCGTCGGGAAAACGTTCCGCCAGAGCGTGTGCGACCTGCAGCGCCAGCGCGCTCTTGCCGACGCCGGCCATCCCGCTGACGACCGCGACCGCGGGGGCCGCCGCGCGCGCACCGGGCGCGAGGGCGCGGCGCAGAGCATCGCACTCGGCCGTACGGCCGGTGAAGTGGGCCGGTGGCGGAGGCAGTTGGGCCGGACGGGGAAGCGGCCGGACGCCGGGCGCGTCCTCGTCCGGCCCCTCGCACACCGGCGCCGACGGCGGCGGTTCGCCGGGGTGCGGGACGGGCTCGCCCGTCTCCCGGAGCACCTCCACATGGGCCTCGCGCATCGCCGGGCCCGGCTCGATGCCGAGTTCCTCGACGAGGCGGGTGCGCAGGTCCTGGTGGACGGCCAGGGCCTCGGCCTGGCGGCCGGTGCGGTGCAGGGCGAGCATGAGCTGGCGGTGGTAGGCCTCCCGCAGCGGGTGCTCGGCGACCAGCGCCGCCAACTCCGGTACGAGGCCGCCGAGGTCAGGGCCGCCCAGGGCCAGTTCGGCGTCGTAGCGCCACTCCAGGAGCAGCAGCCGCGCCTCCGTCAGCCGCTGGACGAAGGCGTACCCGCCCGCCTCGGGCGGCAGCCCGGCGAGCGGCGTGCCCCGCCACAGCGCGAGCGCGGCCGCGCACTCGCGCACCACACGGGCCCAGTCGCGCCGGGCGTGCGCGGCGCGCGCCGCGGTGACGTGGGCGTCGAAGACGTCCACGTCCAGCTCGCCGTCGCCGACGCGCAGCAGATACCCGGACGGCTCGGTCCGCAGCCGCTCGGGGTCGTCGAGCAGCCGCCGCAGCCGGGCCACGTGGTTGTGCAGCGAGGCGTGTGCGGAGGCGGGCGGGGCACCGCCCCACAGCGCGTCCTTGAGCGACTCCACGGAGACGGCCCGGCCGGCGTCGAGCAGCAGCACGGCCAGCAGGGTCCGCGCCTTGGCGCTGCGCACGGCCCGCACCGCGCAGTCGCCGTACGCACCGGCGTCCCCGCCGTCCCCGCCGCGCCGGGCCTCGTAGAGGACCGGCGGCCCCAGCAGCCCGAACCGCAGTCCGCACCGCTCCCCCGAGCCCCCGGTTCCGCTCGAGCGGGAAGGTACCCCCATCGCCGCCCCACTGCCTTCCCGTGCGCCGCGCCCGGGCCCGCTCACGGCGGAGGGTGGCGCTGCATCGCTTCCGACGGACTTCCGCCCTCTGTACGGCGGTTTTCCGCCGCCTTCGTCGTGACGCCCTCCGCCGGAACCCTTGCCCCTCCGGCCGTCGCCCACCGCGGTCCGGCGACTTCACGCCAGTCGGCCGACGATGAAACGGAGAACCGTTGGCCACATGTTAGCGATGTGTTGGCACAACCTGATGTGATCACTACATCGGAGCCGGTCCGGGGGTGCGCGCGTTGCACGCGTCACTCGGGGGAGTGTCGCCGCCGCGGCCGGGTCCGGGACGCATCAGGGTCCCGGTCGACGGAGGTGAACGACCGGGACCCGCGTCCACCGCCGGCGCCACCGGCATCGGCCGGCCCGCGGCCGTCCCAGCCGGGTGAGCCGCCGCACCGTCCGCCGGCGCATTGGCCGCCGTTCGCCCGCCGGCATCCGCACGCCCTCCAAGAATCCGGCGAACCAGGCGCGTAGCCCCCGGGGCCGGCCGGCGGTTCCGTACGAGGGTGAGCGGCACCCACATCCCGGGGGGACGAGCGGCAGCGGCAGGCCGACCGGACCCGGTTGCGGGCGCCAGCCGGCGTCGGCCCCGCCGCGGGGCACGTCCACACCCTGCCCTCCGGGAGGCGGAAACCAAGGACCCCAGGTCGGATGCTCTCCGGCCTGGGGTCCCAGTGGAGCCGCTTTCGGGATTCGAACCCGAGACCTACGCATTACGAGTGCGTTGCTCTGGCCATCTGAGCTAAAGCGGCGCGCTGTCCGCACCATGGTGCGATCAGCAACGACGGTAAGTCTACACAGTTTCCGGGGGTGCTTCGTACCGGCCCCGGAGGCGGGGCTCACGGGGCCGGGGGCCGGGACCGGGGGCCGGGACCGGGGGCCGGGGCCGGGGGCCGGGACAGCACGGCTAGGCGCAGCGCTTGCCGTCCGCCGGCGGGGTGCCCCTCAGGAGATAGGCGTTGATCGCGGAGTCGATGCAGCGGCTGCCGCGGCCGTAGGCGGTGTGGCCGTCGCCCTCGTAGGTGAGCAGGCGGGCCGAGGAGAGCTGACGGGCCAGGGCCTGCGCCCAGCGGTACGGCGTCGCCGGGTCGCGGGTGGTGCCGACCACGACGATCGGGGCCGCGCCGGCGGCCTTGATGCGGTGCGGCTCGCCCGTGGCCCGCACCGGCCAGTACGCGCAGTTCAGCGAGGCCCACGCAAGGCCCTCACCGAAGACCGGGGACGCCTTCCGGAAGGAGGGCAGCGCCCTGCGGACCTCGTCGGGGGTGTCGAAGGCGGGCGGCAGGTCCAGGCAGTTCACGGCCGCGTTGGCGGACATCAGGTTCGAGTAGCGGCCGTCGGGGCTCCGCTCGTAGTAGCTGTCGGAGAGGGCGAGCAGGCTCGCGCCGTCGTCCTCCTTCGCCGCCGCCGACAGCGCCTCGCGCAGCTGCGGCCAGGAGCTCTCGTCGTACATCGCCGCGATCGCGCCGATGGTGGCGAGCGACTCGGTGAGCCGGCGGCCGGCGGCGTCGCCGGTGGGCAGGGGCCGCGCGTCCAGCCTCGTGAAGAAGGCCTTCAGGTTCTTGCCGGCCTGCTCGGGCCCGGTGCCCGGGCCGCCCAGGGGGCAGCCGGACCGCCGCACGCAGTCCTTCGCGAACGACCGGAACGCCGTCTCGAAGCCCGCCGTCTGCTCCAGGTTCAGCCGACGGGCGGGCAGCGACGGGTCCATCGCGCCGTCCAGCACCAGCCGGCCCACCCGGTCCGGGAAGAGCCCGGCGTACGTCGCCCCGAGGAACGTCCCGTACGACGCCCCCACGTAGTGCAGCTTTTCGTCGCCGAGCACCGCCCGCAGGATGTCCATGTCCCGGGCCGCCTCGACGGTGGAGACGTGCCGCAGCAGCTCGGGCGCGTCCGCTCCGCAGCCTTCGGCGAACGTCCGGTGCGCGTCGACGAGCCCGTCGGTCTCCCGCCGGTCGTCCGGCGTGGTGTCCGTCTGCGTGTACGCGTCCATCTCCCGCCCGTCCAGGCACTCGACGGGCTCGCTGCGGGCCACGCCCCGCGGGTCGAGGCCGACCATGTCGTAGCGGGCCCGCACCTCGGCCGGGTAGCCGAGGCCGGCGTACGACTGCAGGTAGTCGACCGCCGAGCCGCCCGGTCCGCCCGGGTTCACCAGCAGCGAGCCCAGCCGCTCGCCGGGGCCCGTGGCCCTCTTGCGGGCGACGGCGAGCCGGACTTCGCCCGCGGACGGCCTGGCGTAGTCGAGCGGGGCCTTGAGCGTGGCGCACTGGAAGCCGGGGGCGCCGCAGTCGCGCCAGGCCAGCTTCTGCCCGTAGTACGGGGAGAGCGCGGCGGGCGTGGAGCGCGGCAGCGCCACCAGGGCCGCCGTCCCCGCGGCGTTCGCGGCCGCCGGGCCGGTGGTGGTCGCCGTGCTGCCGGACGAGCAGGCGGAGAGGAGCAGCGCGGTGGCGAGGAGGGCCGCCCCGGTGCGCGCTGCGGTACGGGCCCTGCGGTGGGTACGCCTTGTGTCCATCTACCGAGCGTAACTCTGTGCGACGAATTGAACGCGCTGCGCGCACGTCGTGCCTCGTACGAGTGACGCGGCCGGCGTGCTTCCGGCCCGGGCGCCGGTCGCGGACGGGGGCGGGGGCGAGGGCGGCCGGTTCAGCCCGCTCTGAGGGCCATCGTCATCGCCTCCACCGCGAGCAGCGGGGCCACGTTGCGGTCGAGGGCCTCGCGGCAGGCGACGATCGCCTCGATGCGGCGGAGCGTGGACTCGGGCGTGCTGCCGCGGGCGATGCGCTCCAGGGCGTCCTCGGCGTCGGTGTTGGCGAGGGCGGTGCGCGAGCCGAGCTGGAGGGCGAGGACGTCGCGGTAGAAGGAGGTGAGGTCGGTCAGGGCCAGGTCGAGGCTGTCGCGCTGCGTCCGCGTCCTGCGGCGCTTCTGCTTGTCCTCCAGGTCCTTCATCACGCCCGCCGTGCCACGGGGCATCCGGCCGCCCTGGGCCGCGCCGAGGGCGGTCTTCAGCTCCTCGGTCTCCTTGGTGTCGGTCTCCTCGGCGAGTTGCCTGGCGTCGTCGGTGGCCGCGTCGACGAGTTCCTGGGCGGCCCTGAGCGCGCCGCCGACGTCCTCGACCCGCAGCGGCAGCTTCAGCACGGCGGCGCGGCGCTCGCGGGCGGCCGGGTCGGTGGCCAGTCGGCGGGCCCGGTCGACGTGGCCCTGGGTGGCGCGGGCGACGGCGGCGGCGACGTCCGGCTCGATGCCCTCGCGCCGGACGAGCAGGTCGGCGACGGCGTCGACCGAGGGCGTGCGCAGGTTGAGGTGGCGGCAGCGGGAGCGGATGGTCGGCAGCACGTCCTCGATGGACGGGGCGCACAGCAGCCACACCGTGCGGGGGGCGGGCTCCTCGACGGCCTTGAGGACGGCGTTGGCGGACTTCTCGTTCAGCCGCTCGGCGTCCTCGACGAGGATGACCTGCCAGCGGCCGTTCGCCGGGGACGTGAACGACTTGCGGACGGTGTCGCGCATGTCGTCGGCGAGGATCTGCGTGCCGACGGCGGCGACCGTGGTGACGTCGGCGTGGGTGCCGACCAGGGCGGTGTGGCAGCCGTCGCAGAACCCGCAGCCGGGGGCGCCGCCGAGCGCCCGGTCGGGGCTGACGCACTGCAGGGCGGCGGCGAACGCCCGCGCCGCCTGGTTGCGCCCGGCCCCGGGCGGTCCCGTGAACAGCCAGGCGTGCGTCATCTTCGACGCCTCGGGCGGGGGGGTGTCGGCGGCGGCCGCGGTGACCAGGGCGTCGGCGTCCCGGGCGGCGGCGGTGAGCTGCTCGCTCACCTTCTCCTGCCCGACGAGGTCGTCCCACACGGTCATGGGTCACGCCGCCCTTCCGTCACGTTCAGCTTGCGGGATCCATTGTGGGGGTGAGCACTGACAGCGGGCGCCGGCGGACCGCCGGCGGGAGAGCCGGCCGTGGCGGGCGCGCGGGGTTTCCCCGCAGTGCCGGCCCGCCACCGGCCCGGCGCCGGTCACGCCCCGGCGCCGGACGGGTGCCGGCCACGACCAGCGCCGGGCGGGTGCCGGCCCCGGTGCTGGTCGTGGCCGGCAGGCCCTTCAGCGGCGCCGGCCCCGGCCCCCCTCGTCGCCGGGCTCGTCCTCGCGCAGCCCCAGCAGCTCGTCCGCCAACGTCGGCAGGTCGTCCAGCGGGGTCTCCTCGGCCCAGTCGGACCGCTGCCGCCGCCGGGGGGCGTCCTCCGCGCCGACCTGGGGCAACTCGCGCGTACGGTCCTCGGTGCCGTCCGGCCGGGCGCCGGCGCGCTCGTCCCGGAAGAAGCCCGGCGGCACCCGGTCCGCGGGGCGCTCCCCCGCCACGGGCGGCAGCACGGCCGTCCTCTCCGCGTCGTCCGAGCGCACCGGGGGCAGCACGGCCGTCTCGTCCGCCGCGCCCGGGGGAACCGGACGCGGCCCCGCCGTCCCGTCCGCCGCCCCGTGCGGAACCGGCGGCTTCGGCAGCTTGGCCGTCACCTCGGCGTCGGAACCCCCGGCAGCCCTCCTGGAGGACTCGGAGGATCCGGAGGACCGGCCGCCCGACGGCCCGGAGGCCCCCTCGGCCCCCTTCCCCGGCACCCGGGGCAGCACCGCCGTCTCCTCCGCCGGCCCACCGGAGGCGTCCGCCGGCGACGGCACGGCCGCCGCGTCCGGGGCGGGGGCGGCCGCCGCACGGCCGAAGGCCCCGGGAGCCGCCGACTCCGGCCCGGCCTCCGCCGCGGCCGCCGCCGCCTCCGCCAGCCGCCGCGCCTCCTCGGCCCGCAGCAGCGCCTCCTCGGCCTTGCGCTGCTTCTCCAGCCGCCGCGCCTCGGCCTCGGCACGGATGCGCGCCTCTTCCTCGGCCTGCTTGCGGCGCCGCTCCTCCTCGGCCCTGCGGCGGGCCTCCTCCTCGGCCCGCGCCTTCTCCTCCGCGAGGAGCCGTGCCCGCTCCTCCTCGGCCTTCCGGCGGGCCTCCTCGGCCCGCCGCCGGGCCTCCTCCGCCTGCCGCTCGGCCTCGCGCCGCTGCGCCTCCTCCAGCTCGCGCCGCTTGCGCTCCTCCTCCTCGGCGCGCAGCCGCGCCAGCTGCTCCTGGCGCTCGCGCTCCAGGCGCTCCTCCTCGGCCTTGCGGCGCGCCTCCTCCTCGGCCCTGCGGCGGGCCTCCTCCTCGGCCTTGCGCCGGGCCTCCTCACGGGCCCGGATCTCCGCCTCGGACAGCGGCAGCACCTGGTCCAGCCGGTGCCGGATCACCGTGGTCACCGCCTCGGGCTCCTGCCCGGCGTCGACGACCAGGTACCGCCCGGGGTCGGCCGCGGCCAGCGTCAGGAAACCGGCCCGCACGCGCGCGTGGAACTCGGCGGGCTCCGACTCCAGCCGGTCCGGCGCCTCGGTGAACCGCTCGCGGGCGGTCTCCGGGGCGACGTCCAGCAGGACGGTGAGGTGCGGAACCAGCCCGTTCGTCGCCCAGCGGTTGATCCGGGCGATCTCGGTCGGCGACAGGTCCCGGCCCGCGCCCTGGTAGGCCACGGACGAGTCGGTGTAGCGGTCGGAGATGACCACCGCGCCGCGTTCCAGGGCCGGCCGTACGACCGTGTCCACGTGCTCGGCGCGGTCGGCGGCGTACAGCAGTGCCTCCGCCCGGTGCGACAGGCCGGCGCTCGACACGTCCAGCAGGATCGAGCGCAGCCGCTTGCCGACCGGCGTCGCCCCCGGCTCGCGGGTCAGCACGACCTCGTGGCCCTTGGAGCGGATCCACTCGGCGAGCGCCTCGGCCTGCGTGGACTTGCCGGCCCCGTCGCCGCCCTCCAGGGCGATGAAGAAGCCGGAGGCGGCGGGCGCCTGCTCGGGGTCGTCGCCGCGCAGCAGCGCGTCGCGCAGGTCCTGGCGCAGCGGCACGCCGGAGCGGTCGTCGACCTTGGCCAGCACCAGTGCGGCCACCGGCAGCAGCAGCGCGCCGACCAGCATCAGCGTGAAGGCGGCGCCGCCGTGCGCGAAGACGAACTTGCCGTTCTCCAGGCGGTGCGGTCCGATCCCCGCCGCGACCAGCGGGGCGACGACCGCGCCGAGCGCGACGAAGACCCGGACGACCGCGTGCAGGTGCTCCGTCGTGCGGGCCCGCCGGAAGTCCTCGGTCTCCTGGTCGAGCAGCGTGTGCCCGGTGTTGGCGGCCAGGCCCGCGCCGGCGCCGGCCAGCGCGACGATCAGCAGCACGGCGGTGACGTCCGGCACCAGTCCGGCGGCCAGCAGCGCGATGCCCGTGAAGGCGATCGCCATCGCCAGCAGCCGCCGCCGCGACAGGGCTGGCAGGACGGCGGGCGCCGTGCGGATGCCCGCGACGACACCGCCGGTCAGCGCGCCCACCAGCAGCCCGAACAGCACGGGGCCGCCGCCCAGGTCCCTGGCGTGCAGCACCGACACGGCGACCGCGGCGGAGACCGCCGCGGCGACGGACGCGCACGCGAGCACCAGCAGCGGCGTCACACCGGTGCGGCCCTTGTCGGCGCCCGTGCCGGTCCTCGGGCGGCGCAGCCCCTCCAGCGGCGACCGCGCGCGCGGGGTGCGCGTGCCGGGCAGCTCCAGGAAGATCAGCACGGACAGGGACGCGGCGAACAGCCCGGCCGCGACGTAGGAGGCGAGGGCCGCCTGGTGCCGGGCGAACCAGTCGATGCCGGCGCCGAGCAGGTTGTTGAGCAGCGCCGCGGCGACGAGCGCGGCGGCCGCCAGCGGGATCGCCGCGAAGCCGGTCCGCAGCGACAGGCGGCGCAGCGCGTCCATGTGGTCCGGCAGCGGCCGTATCGACGCGCCCTCCGGCGGCGGGGCGGGCAGCAGCGCGGGGGCCGCGCTCTCGCGGCAGACCGTCCAGAAGCGCTCGGCGGCACCGGCGACGAACGCGGTGACGAGGAGGGCGGCCGGCGCGTTGCCGGGCGTCCAGTCGATCCACAGCGGCGCGACGATCAGCAGCGCGGCGCGCAGCCCGTCCGCGGCGACCATGGTCCAGCGGCGGTCGAGCGGACCGTCCTGGGAGGTGAGTGAGGTCAGCGGGCCGAGGAGGACGGCGCCGAAGAGGAGGGTGGCGAGGATGCGCACCCCGAAAACGGTCGCCACTGCGAACGCCGCGCCCCGGTAGCCGCCGCCGAACGAGCCCTCGACGATCACGGTCTGCAGGGCGAGGGCGACCAGGACGAGGAGGGCGAGGGTGTCGCCCACACCGCCCACCAACTGGGCGCTCCACAAACGCTTCAGCTGCGGTCGGCGCAGCAGGGCGCGTACGGCGCGCTCGCGGGAGTCCGCGACCAGGGCTTCGTCGGGGGCCGGCTGAGGGGCCGTGGGCTGCTCGGCTCGCGTCATGCTTTCAGCCTATCGGGACCCGCTCCCGCCCTGGAGGACCCGTCCTGGCATGCGCACGCCCCGACACCGAACCGATGCCGGGGCGTTGGTTTCGCGAACTCCTGGTGCCCGCGCGCGCAGCGCCGGGCGTGCGCCCGGCACTCGGCGGCCGGCTCAGTCCTCCGCCGCCGCCTTGGAAGCGGTCGCCTTCTTCGCGGCCGTCTTCGCGGTGGTCGCCTTCTTGGCGGTCGTGGTCTTCTTCGCCGCGGTCTTCTTGGCGGCCGTCGCCTTCTTGGCCGGGGCCTTCTTCACGGCGGTCTTCTTCGCCGTCTTCTTCGCCGGCCCCTTCGCCCGCTTCTCGGCGAGCAGCTCGAAACCGCGCTCCGGGGTGATGGTCTCGACGCTGTCGCCGGAGCGCAGGGTCGCGTTGGTCTCGCCGTCGGTGACGTACGGGCCGAAGCGCCCGTCCTTGACGACGACCGGCCTGCCGCTGACCGGGTCGGTGCCCAGCTCCTTCAGCGGCGGCTTGGCGGCCGCGCGGCCACGCTGCTTGGGCTGGGCGTAGATCGCCTGCGCCTCCTCCAGCGTGATCGTGAAGATCTGGTCCTCGGACTGCAGGGACCGCGAGTCGGTGCCCTTCTTCAGGTACGGGCCGTAGCGGCCGTTCTGCGCGGTGATCTCCTGGCCGTCGGTGTCGGTGCCGACGACCCGCGGCAGCGACATCAGCCTCAGCGCGTCCTCGAGGGTCACCGTGTCCAGGGACATCGACTTGAACAGCGAGGCCGTGCGCGGCTTGACCGCGTTCTTGCCGGTCTTCGGGGTGCCCTCGGGGAGGATCTCCGTGACGTACGGGCCGTAGCGGCCGTCCTTGGCGACGATCGTGTGGCCGGTGGCCGGGTCGGTGCCCAGTTCGTAGTCGCCGCTCGGCTTGGCGAGCAGTTCCTCGGCGAGCTCGACGGTCAGCTCGTCCGGCGCCAGGTCGTCCGGGATGTCGGCGCGCTGGTGCTGCTCGGTGTCCTTCTCGCCGCGCTCGATGTACGGGCCGTAGCGGCCGACGCGCAGCACGATGCCGTTGCCGACGGGGAACGAGGACACCTCGCGCGCGTCGATCGCGCCCAGGTCGGTCACCAGTTCCTTGAGACCGCCGAGGTGGTCCCCGTCGCCGTTGCCGGCGTCGGCCGCGCCGCCGATGCCGTTGGCCTCGCCGAAGTAGAACCGCTTCAGCCACGGCACGGCCTGCGCCTCGCCGCGCGCGATGCGGTCGAGGTCGTCCTCCATCTTGGCGGTGAAGTCGTAGTCGACGAGCCGCCCGAAGTGCTTCTCCAGCAGGTTGACCACGGCGAAGGACAGGAAGGACGGCACGAGCGCCGTGCCCTTCTTGAACACGTAGCCGCGGTCGAGGATCGTGCCGATGATCGACGCGTACGTCGACGGGCGGCCGATCTCGCGCTCCTCGAGCTCCTTGACCAGCGACGCCTCGGTGTAGCGGGCCGGGGGCTTGGTGGCGTGCCCGTCGACCGTGATCTCCTCGGCGGTCAGGGCGTCGCCCTCGGTGACCTGCGGCAGCCGGCGCTCGCGGTCGTCGAGCTCGGCGTTCGGGTCGTCGGCGCCCTCGACGTAGGCCTTCAGGAAGCCGTGGAAGGTGATCGTCTTGCCGGACGCGCTGAACTCGACGTCCCGCCCGTCGGCGGTGGTGCCGCCGATCTTCACGGTCACGCTGTCGCCGGTCGCGTCCTTCATCTGGGAGGCGACCGTCCGCTTCCAGATCAGCTCGTAGAGCCTGAACTGGTCGCCGGTCAGCCCGGTCTCCGCGGGCGTGCGGAAACGATCGCCCGAGGGCCGGATGGCCTCGTGCGCCTCCTGCGCGTTCTTGACCTTGGCGGCGTACGTCCGCGGCTGCGGCGGCAGGTAGCCGGCGCCGTACAGCTGCGTGACCTGGGCGCGGGCGGCGGCGATCGCCGTGTCGCTCAGGGTCGTGGAGTCCGTACGCATGTACGTGATGTAGCCGTTCTCGTACAGCTTCTGCGCGATCTGCATGGTCGCCTTCGCGCCGAAGCCGAGCTTGCGGCTGGCCTCCTGCTGCAGCGTCGTCGTACGGAAGGGGGCGTACGGCGAGCGGCGGTACGGCTTGGACTCGACGGACCGCACGGAGAACCGGGTGTTCTCCAGGGCGGCGGCCAGGGCGCGGG
This sequence comes from Streptomyces sp. NPDC052701, assembly GCF_040678355.1. Classification (NCBI taxonomy): domain Bacteria; kingdom Bacillati; phylum Actinomycetota; class Actinomycetes; order Kitasatosporales; family Streptomycetaceae; genus Streptomyces; species Streptomyces sp. NPDC052701. The sequence continues at coordinate 137,209 of NZ_JBFATO010000011.1, read as the reverse complement.
CGGTGGCCTCGTCGAGGTGGAGGACGTTCGCGCTCCTGAGCTGCCCCAGGGAGTCGAAGTCGCGGCCCTGCGCGACCCGCCTGCCGTCGACGGCCTGCAGGCGGGCGACCAGCGACGACGGGTCCGACGGGTCTCCCGCGCGAGTGGGACCGGGCCTGGAGGAGAAGGTGCCCGTCAGGTCCCAGTACTCGGCGGAACGGAACGCGATGCGCTCGCGTTCCCGCTCCACGACGAGCCGGGTGGCGACGGACTGGACGCGGCCGGCGGACAGCCGGGGCATGACCTTCTTCCACAGGACCGGCGAGACCTCGTAGCCGTAGAGGCGGTCGAGGATGCGGCGGGTCTCCTGGGCGTCGACCAGCCTCTGGTTGAGCTGGCGCGGGTTGGCCACGGCCTCCCGGATCGCGTCCTTGGTGATCTCGTGGAACACCATGCGCTTGACCGGGATCTTCGGCTTGAGGACCTCCTGGAGGTGCCAGGCGATGGCCTCGCCCTCCCGGTCCTCATCGGTGGCGAGGTAGAGCTCGTCGGAGTCCTTCAGCAGGTCCTTGAGCTTCTTGACCTGTGCCTTCTTGTCGGCGTTGACCACATAGATCGGCTGGAAGTCGTGGTCGACGTCCACACCGAGGCGGCGCACCTCGCCGGTGTACTTCTCGGGCACCTCGGCGGCGCCGTTGGGAAGGTCGCGGATGTGCCCGACGCTCGCCTCGACGGTGTATCCGGGGCCGAGATAGCCCTTGATCGTCTTCGCCTTGGCAGGCGACTCGACGATGACGAGTCGGCGGCCGCCCTTCGCGGTCTCGCTGGTCGGGGACAACTTCGCTCTTCTCTCCGGTCGACGCTGGGGCCTCCCCAGGCCTGTGCTCCCGGGGTCGGGTAAGTGGTGACGCTGCGGAGTGTGACGGTACATCCCGCCCCCGTGTCAAACGGGAAAAGCCCGCAACGGCCACTCGAACGGTAACCCGACTACCACCATTCCTGCCGCCCGGAGTACCGGGCATCCTGGCGGCGGTATGCGGAGCGAGGTCTCCCCTTTACCGTCCGGCGCCGCCCGCCGTCCCCCTCAGACGCAGGTGAAGCACCACACGCCCAGGATCAGGGCGATCACCGCGGCGAGGGCCGCCACGGCCGCCGATGCGACGGGGCTCACGCCGTGGGCGACGGGCCGGCGCTGCCGTGCGCGGGTCGCGGTCCATACCAGCAGGCCGCTTCCGAACAGGGAGAACACCATGCCCGTGAAGATCGCCGGTCCGCTCTCCATGGCCGCCCGTACCCCTCTTCTCCCGTCCACGCGTGCCCGGTGCCGGGAGGCTGACACGCTCGGGCGGCAGCCAGGCGAACCCGGGGTGAACGCGGAAGGGACGGCGCCGTGGATCACGCGTGCCCGGACCGCGGGGGCGCGCCGCGAACCGCCGCGCGCCCTGAGACCACGGACGCCGGACCCCGGGCGGCACGTTTTTGGTCCCGGCGGCCAGAAAGGCTCGAAATGGTGGGCTCCGAGCCTGTTCGGCACGGCTCGGAACGGTGGGGCCCCGAGCCCGCCCGGCACAGCTCAAAACGGTGGGCCCCCCGAGCCCGCCCTGCGAGCCCCGGGCCGATGGGCCCCGCCCCTGCCCGGCGAGGCCCGAAACGCCGGGAGCCCGGCGGGCCCGCTCAGCCGGCCGGCTCCAGGAATCCCTGCTCGACCAGCAGCCGGATCTGCGCCGGTGTGCGGTCGCGCAGCAGCACCGGGTCCTCGCCGACCAGCTGGGCGATGGCGTCCAGGATGCGGCCCGCGCTCATCGTGCCGTCGCAGACGCCCGCGAAGCCCGCGCCGATCGTGTCCACCCGGGTGGCCCGGCGCATGCCGCGGTTCTGGCGCAGCACGACGTGCTCCGGATCCTCGGCGCCGGGCAGCCCGACCTGCTCCTGGACGACCTCGGCGGCCAGCTTGAAATGCGCTTCGAGCAGCGCCGCGTCGTCGTGCGCGCGCAGGTAGTCGAGCCGGTCGAAGTGCGCGCGGACCGTGTCGCCGAGCGGCTGCTCGACCGGATGCGGCCACTCCTCCGTGGTGATGGACGGCGCGGCGGCGTCCGTCCTGCGCAGCGTGATCCAGCCGAAGCCGACGGCCCTCACCTTGCGGGCCTCGAACTCGTCGAGCCACGCGTCGTACCGCGCCTGGTAGCCGGCCACGTCGCCCCGGTGGTCGCCCGCGTCCCGCAGCCACAGCTCGGCGTACTGGGTGACGTCCTGCACCTCGCGCTGCACGATCCAGGCGTCGCACCCACGGGGCACCCACGACCTGAGCCGGTCCTGCCAGTCCTCCCCCTCCACGTGCTGCCAGTTGGCGAGGAACTGCGCGAACCCGCCCACGTTCAGCCGTTCCCCCGCCTCCTGGACGAGCGTGCGGCACAGGTCGTCCCCGCCCATCCCGCCGTCGCGGTAGGTGAGCCGGGCGAACAGCGGGGCGTCGCGGAGCGACCCGGTGGGGGGCGAGGACGGGAGACGGGTGGGGGAGATCACGAACGGCGGGTTCGACACGATCAGGTCGTAGGTCTCCCCCTGCCTGACCGGCGCGAACAGCGACCCTTCGCGCAGGTCGGCCGCCGGGGCACCGGACAGGGCGAGCGTGAGGGCGGTCATGTGCAGCGCGCGCGGGTTGACGTCGGTCGCCGTCACGCGCGTGGCGTGCCGGGCGGCGTGCAGCGCCTGGATGCCGGAGCCGGTGCCGAGGTCGAGGGCGGAGGAGACGGGCGTGCGGACGGTGATGCCGGCCAGCGTCGTGGAGGCGCCGCCGACCCCGAGGACGACGCCCTCCTCCCGGCGGCCGATCCCGCCCGCGCCCCCGACCGCGCAGCCGAGGTCGGAGACGACGAACCAGTCCTCGCCGTCGAGTCCGCCGTACGGCCGGACGTCGACGGTGGCGGCCACGTCGTCGCCTGCGTCCCCGCCGACGCGCACCAGCCAGCCGCTCTCCAGGCACACGTCGACGGGCAGGACGTCCGCCGCGCGCGCGTGCGGCACCGGCTGCTGCAGCAGGAACAGCCGTACGAGCGTCTCCAGCGGTGTGTCCCCGCGGGTCGCCCGGAGCGCGGGCACGGTCTCACCGCGCGCGAGCGCCGCGTACGCCGGAGCGCCGAGCAGTTCGAGCAGTCCGTCGGCGGTGAAGGAGGCTCCGAGCAGCGCGTCCCGGAGCCGTGCGGTGACGTCGGGGCGGCCGGAGGAGGGCAGGGGTGACAGGCTGGCGTTGCTCACACCCCCATTGTGGCCGTCCGGGCCGCCCCCGCGCGTCCCCGCGCCGTCCCGGCTCCGTCAGCTCGAGGGGGCCGGTGCTGATCCGGAGGCCGCCTTGCAGCTGGCCTGCCGGGCCATCGCCTGGCCGACCTCGCCCTCCTCCAGCGTCCGCAGGGCGTCGTTGCCACTCCTGCTCAGCTTGTCCAGCTCGGTGGCGATGTCCTTGAGGCCGTCGGCGAACTTCGCCTGGTCCTTGGTGTTCAGCTCGTCGACCTGCTTCTGCAGGGACGCGTACGACGAGGAGATGCCGTTGAGCTCCTGCACGGCGTCCTTCTGCTTCTTCTCGCCGTTCTCCACGTCCGGCGCGCCGGCCTTCTGCACGGCGGCGCCGATCGCCTTGTAGGCGGCGGACATGTCCTGGAAGGCCTGGGAGTCGGTCTTCTGGACCTCCTCCGGCGTGCTGTTGTCCGAGGTCTCCTTCTGGATCGCCGCGTTGGCGGCCTCGATCTTCCTGGCCTGCGGCTGCACCGCGTCGCAGACCTGCTTCGCCCAGGAGTCCAGCTTGTCGTTGCCGTTGTCGTCGCCGCCGCCGCATCCCGACAGCGCCAGTACCAGTACCGCACCGCCGGACAGTGCGGCCGCGAGCTTCTTGTTCACCGGATTGGTCCCTTCCATGGCTCTCTCGGCCCCGGAACATACACGCCAGATGGGCGACAACCGCGTGTCGAACACCTATTAAGACCTTTTTGTGACCATTTGCACCAAGCGAGAGAAGGCTCACGGCGAGGACGTGCCCCCGCACACGGTGCGGGCGGGCGGCGCGTCAACGCGCTCCGCCCGCCCGCACCTTGGGCCGGGACCTGTGGCCGGTCGCTACGAAACCACCGCGGGATCGGCCGACTTGGACTTCCGTGGGACGTTGTCCTCGTCGCCCACGGCGATACCGCGCCGCTTGGAGACGTAGACCGCGCCGACGATGACGGCGAACGCGAGCGCCGCGATCAGGATCCGCACCCCGATGCTCTTGTCGGCGCCGTAGGAGAACTTGATGACCGCGGGCGCGATGAGCAGCGACACCAGGTTCATGACCTTCAGCAGCGGATTGATCGCGGGACCGGCGGTGTCCTTGAAGGGATCGCCGACCGTGTCGCCGATGACGGTGGCCGCGTGGGCCTCGCTGCCCTTGCCGCCGTGGTGGCCGTCCTCGACGAGTTTCTTCGCGTTGTCCCAGGCGCCACCGGAGTTGGCGAGGAACACCGCCATGAGCGTGCCCGCGCCGATCGCGCCCGCCAGGAAGGCGCCCAGCGGCCCGACGCCGAGGGTGAAGCCGATGAAGACGGGCGCCATCACGGCGAGCAGACCGGGGGTGGCGAGTTCGCGCAGGGCGTCCTTGGTGCAGATGTCGACGACCTTGCCGTACTCCGGCTTCTCGCTGTAGTCCATGATCCCGGGCTTCTCGCGGAACTGCCGCCGCACCTCGAAGACCACCGCACCCGCCGACCGCGACACCGCGTTGATCGCCAGCCCCGAGAAGAGGAAGACGACCGCCGCGCCCGCGATGAGACCGACGAGGTTGTTGGGCTGGGAGATGTCCATCATCAGGCTCATCGGCGCCCCCGCCCCGGACAGCTGCTCGCCCACGTCCCGCGCACCGGTGATGATCGCGTCCCGGTACGAGCCGAACAGCGCCGCCGCCGCGAGTACGGCGGTGGCGATCGCGATGCCCTTGGTGATGGCCTTGGTGGTGTTGCCGACGGCGTCCAGGTTGGTGAGCACCTGCGCGCCCGCGCCCTGGACGTCGCCGGACATCTCGGCGATGCCCTGGGCGTTGTCGGAGACCGGCCCGAAGGTGTCCATGGCGACGATCACGCCGACCGTGGTGAGCAGGCCGGTGCCGGCCAGCGCCACCGCGAACAGCGCCAGCATGATCGACGTGCCGCCGAGCAGGAACGCCCCGTACACGCCGAGGCCGATCAGCAGGGCGGTGTAGACGGCCGATTCCAAACCGACCGAGACACCGGCGAGGACGACGGTGGCCGGGCCGGTGAGCGAGGTCTTGCCGATGTCCCTGACGGGCCGTCGGCTGGTCTCGGTGAAGTAGCCGGTCAGTTGCTGGATCAGGGCGGCGAGGACGATGCCGATGGCCACCGCCACGAGCGCGAGGATCCGCGGGTCGCCGTTCTTGCCCTGGACCACCGCGTCGGTCACGCCGTCGAGTTCGGAGTACTTCCCGGGCAGGTAGACGTAGACGGCCGCCGCCACCAGCACGAGCGAGATCACCGCGGAGATGAAGAACCCGCGGTTGATCGCGGTCATGCCGCTGCGGTCGGCGCGCCTCGGCGCCACCGCGAAGATGCCGATCATCGCCGTGATCACACCGATCGCGGGCACCAGCAGCGGGAAGGCGAGCCCGGCGTCGCCGAACGCCGCCGAGCCCAGGATCAGCGCGGCGACCAGGGTCACGGCGTACGACTCGAAGAGGTCGGCCGCCATGCCCGCGCAGTCGCCGACGTTGTCGCCCACGTTGTCGGCGATGGTCGCGGCATTGCGCGGATCGTCCTCCGGAATGCCCTGCTCGACCTTGCCGACCAGGTCGGCGCCGACGTCGGCGGCCTTGGTGAAGATGCCGCCGCCGACCCTCATGAACATCGCGATGAGGGCCGCGCCGAGGCCGAAGCCCTCCAGCACCTTCGGCGCGTCGGCCGCGTACACCAGCACCACGCAGGAGGCGCCCAGCAGGCCGAGCCCCACCGTGAACATGCCGACGACGCCGCCCGTGCGGAATGCGATCTTCATCGCTTTGTGCGAGACGGCGGTGAGATCCTTTTCCGGCTCGCCCTGCGCCGGGGTCGCTTCGCGGGCCGCCGCGGCGACGCGCACATTGCTGCGCACGGCGAGCCACATGCCGGTATAACCGGTGGCCGCCGAGAACGCCGCGCCGATCAGGAAGAACACCGATCGTCCGGCACGCTGATTCCAGTCGTCCGCGGGCAGCAGCATGAGCAGGAAGAACACGACGACGGCGAATACGCCGAGCGTGCGCAGCTGACGGGCCAGATAGGCGTTCGCGCCCTCCTGGATCGCCGCCGCGATCTTCTTCATGCTGTCGGTGCCCTCGCCGGCCGTGAGCACCTGGCGCACCAGGACGCCCGCGACCACGAGCGCCGCCAGGGCGACGGCCGCGATGACCGCCACGAGCACGCGGTTGTCGTCGGTCAGGACGGCGGCCGCGAGATGGGTGGAGTGAACCGGCTGATGTGAGAGGGAAAGCTCCGCCATTCGTCCTCCTTGACGCTTGGGCTGAGCTCAAGATGTGGACGGGATTGTAGGTACCGGAACCTGATCAAAACAGTGCGCGATAAATCGAATCGGCCGCCCCGGTAATGCCTTGAAAGCATTCCCGCACGGTTCGTTGATCGCTCGTTGAGCACAGCAAATGATCGTGAACGAATTCACGCAATGCGTCATACAGCAACCACTGTAAGCGCGGGCACTGACCCCCGCACATGCCGAAGGGCCCCACGAGTGGGGCCCTTCGGAAAAGAGGAGTGCGCGCGAGCGGCCGGATCAGGCGAGAACCGTCGGCGGTGGCGTGGTCGGCCACCGCATGCGGATCTGCCCGCCCCGCTCCCCCGTGGTGACCTCGACGTCGTCGACGAGCCCGCTGATGACCGCGAGGCCCATCTCGTCCTCGTCGGTCTCCACATCGCCGTCGCCGGGCGCCGAGCCGTTCACCCGACTGCCGGGCACGGCGTGCGGGGCCTCGTCGCCGACCTCGATGGAGAACTGCTTCTCCTCCTCGATCAGCAGGACCTTCACGGGTGCCGAGACCCCGCTGTTGCGGTGCAGCCCGACGGCCCGGGAGCAGGCCTCGCCGACGGCGAGCCGCACCTCGTCGAGGACGGCCTCGTCCACTCCGGCCCTGCGCGCCACCGCCGCCGCCACCAACCGGGCGGTCCTGACGTGCTCGGGCAGCGCGCTGAAGCGGAGCTCAACGGTGGCCATGCATCCCCCTCGCGACTACGGGCGTGCTCAGGGGGCCGGGCCGCCGAAAGCCCACGCCCCCGCGTTCTTCGGTTCTGCGGCCCCGGGCGCCGGGCCCGGGGCCGGTGGTCAGTCGGTGGCCGCCACCGCTTCCTCGACCGAGGTGTGAATCGGGAACACCTTGGTGAGGCCGGTGATGCGGAAGATCTTCAGAATGCGTTCCTGGTTGCAGACCAGGCGCAGGGAGCCCTCGTGGGCTCGCACACGCTTCAGGCCGCCGACCAACACGCCGAGACCGGTGGAGTCGAGGAAGTCCACACCCTCCATGTCGACGACAAGGTGGAAACTGCCGTCGTTCACCAGCTCGACCAGCTGCTCGCGCAGCTTGGGCGCGGTATATACGTCGATTTCGCCACCGACCCTGACGATCGTGCGATCGCCCATGGTCTCGGTCGACAGGGACAGGTCCACGGATCCTCCAGCACCTTGCTATCGAGCGGTCGCCCTTGGGGCATCTCGGCTTCGTCCTCTGGACGGTTCGCCAGCCGCGATGGCATTCAATCACTTACCGGCAGGCGTGCACGACGCCTTGGCCCCATTGTCCGTCACGCCAGTGACACACTCGGTGCCGATGGCCAAGAATCACCGATCCGATCGACCCTCGACGGACCCCGCTTTCCGGCCCGCACCGAGCACGGTCCTGGACCGCCTCGCCGCCGGGCCGGGCCGGGCTACGCGCATTACCCATACGGAGCACTTGCCCCCACGTGAGGGTCGCCATGCCGCCTGGCCGGTACGGATCCGCGCGGAGGTGATCGCGGCGCTGCGGGCCGCGGGCATCGAGCACCCCTGGGCGCACCAGGCGCGCGCCGCCGAGCACGCCCTGGACGGCGACTCCGTCGTCGTCGCCACCGGCACGGCCTCCGGCAAGTCCCTGGCCTACCTCGTACCGGTGCTGTCCACCCTCCTGGACGGCTCCGAGGCCCCGAACGGCCGCGGCGCCACCGCCCTGTACCTCGCGCCCACGAAGGCGCTCGCGGCGGATCAGTGCCGGTCCGTGAAGGACCTCTCACGCCCGTTGGGCCATTCGGTGCGCACCGCGGTCTACGACGGCGACACCCCGTTCGAGGAACGCGAGTGGATCCGCCAGTACGCCACCTACGTGCTGACCAACCCGGACATGCTCCACCGCGGCATCCTCCCCTCGCACCCGCGCTGGTCCTCCTTCCTGAAAGCGCTGAAGTACGTCGTCGTCGACGAGTGCCACACCTACCGCGGGGTCTTCGGCTCGCACGTCGCCCAGGTGCTGCGCCGGCTGCGCCGCCTGTGCGCGCGCTACGGCGCCTCGCCGGTGTTCCTGCTGGCCTCGGCGACCGCCGCGGAACCCGCGGTGGCCGCCCGCCGCCTCACCGGCCTGCCGGTGGTGGAGGTCGCCGACGACGCCTCCCCACGCGGTGAACTGGTGTTCGCCCTGTGGGAGCCCCCGCTGACGGAGCTGGAGGGCGAGAGGGGCGCGCCCGTCCGCCGCACGGCCACCGCCGAGGCCGCCGACCTGCTGACGGACCTCACCGTGCAGGGCATGCGCTCCATCGCCTTCGTCCGGTCCCGGCGCGGCGCCGAGCTGATCTCCGTCATCGCCCGGGAACGCCTCGCCGAGGTCGACCGCTCCCTCGCCCGGCGCGTGGCGGCGTACCGCGGCGGCTACCTCCCCGAGGAGCGCCGCGCCCTGGAACGCGCCCTGCACTCCGGCGAACTCCTCGGCCTCGCCGCGACGAACGCCCTGGAACTCGGCATCGACATCTCCGGTCTGGACGCGGTCGTCATCGCGGGCTACCCGGGCACGCGGGCGTCGCTGTGGCAGCAGGCCGGCCGGGCGGGGCGGTCCGGGCAGGGCGCCCTCGCCGTCCTGGTCGCCCGCGACGACCCGCTGGACACCTTCCTCGTCCACCACCCCGAGGCCCTGTTCGACCAGCCGGTGGAATCCACGGTCCTGGACCCCGACAACCCGTACGTCCTGGCCCCCCACCTGTGCGCGGCGGCCGCGGAGCTGCCGCTGACGGACGACGACGTCGAACTGTTCGGCCCCACGTGCGAGGAACTGCTCCCCCAGCTGGAGGCCGCGAAGCTGCTGCGCCGCCGGACGAAGGCCTGGCACTGGACCCGCCGGGAGCGGGCCGCCGACCTGACGGACATCCGCGGGGAGGGCGGACGGCCGGTCCAGGTCGTCGAGGCCGGGACGGGCCGGCTCCTCGGCACGGTCGACGCGGGCGCCGCCCACTCGACGGTGCACGAGGGCGCGGTCCACCTCCACCAGGGCCGCACGTACCTGGTGCGATCACTGGACCTGGAGGACTCCGTCGCCCTGGTCGAGGAGGCCGCCCCGCCGTACTCGACCGTCGCCCGCGACACGACGTCGATCTCCGTCCTGGAGACGGACATCGAGGTCCCGTGGGGCGAGGGCCGCCTGTGCCACGGCTCCGTCGAGGTCACCAACCAGGTCGTCTCCTTCCTGCGCCGACGGCTCGTCACCGGTGAGGTGCTGGGCGAGACGAAACTCGACCTCCCGCCCCGTACGCTGCGCACGCGCGCGGTGTGGTGGACGGTCACCGAGGACCAGCTGGACCGGGCCCGCGTCGGCCCGGAGATCCTCGGGGGCGCCCTGCACGCCGCCGAGCACGCGTCGATCGGCATGCTGCCGCTCTTCGCGACCTGCGACCGCTGGGACATCGGCGGCGTGTCGGTCCCGCTCCACCCCGACACGCTCCTGCCCACGGTCTTCGTGTACGACGGCCATCCCGGCGGCGCGGGCTTCGCGGAGCGCGCGTTCCGCACCGCCCGCGCCTGGCTGACCGCCACCCGCCAGGCCATCGCCTCCTGCGAGTGCGACGCCGGCTGCCCGTCCTGCATCCAGTCCCCCAAGTGCGGCAACGGCAACGACCCCCTGCACAAGAGGGGCGCCGTACGGCTGCTCACGGTGCTGCTGGAGGGGGCACCGGCGCAGGCGCCGCGGGAGCGGGCGCCGGGTGTGCCGGCGGAGCAGGAGCAGGAGCAGGGGTAGGTTCCCGGCGCCCGTCAGGAGCGGTCGGCTCGTCAGGAGCGGTCGGCTCGTCAGGAGCCGCCGGTGAGGCGGCGGGCAGGGGCTTTCGGCGGGCCGCCGGCGGAGCGCCCGGCCGGTCCTGGCCGGCGGACGCCCGCAGAGCGGCCGCGAGCGGCGCCCCGGCAGCCGTCGGTGAGGCACCTGGCCGAACCCCGCCGAAAGCCGTGGGCGGGACCCCCGGCGGACGGTCCGCCGGCACCGCCGGCGCAACCGGCCCCGCATCGCTTCCGGGCCCCGCGGGGCCCGCCCGTGCCCTGACCTCCGCCGCGAACGGCCCCCGTCCCGACGCCGCCGTCACGTCGGACACGTCGCCGGTGACCGCGCACCGCACGAGTCGCGCGCCCTGTGCCCGGGCCACCCGTTCGGCCCGGGCACAGGCCGCCGCCTCGCCCTCCGCCCAGCGGTCCGCCGCGGCGAGCGCCGCGAGATCCGCTCCCCCGGCCGCGCGGTGCCGGGCCACGACGGCCTGCCCCAGGGCGAGGACGACGCCGAACACCACGCACAGCACGGCGATCGCTCCGACGCTCCAGACGGTGGCGGAGCCGCGGTCGGAGCACCGCACGGGCACCGGCCGGGGGCCGGGGCGCCGGACCGCTGCGCGGCCACGGCCGCACCACCGGGGGGACCCGGGCGCACCACCCTGGCCCCGGCCCCGGTCGCCCCCGTCCCACCGGTCCCGCGAGCGGCCCCTCATGGTCCGGCCTCCACCGACGCCACGGCCTCCTCCCGCACGTCGAACGGCAGGCCACGCAACAGCGGCGGCCTGGCCGCGACGACCACACGGACCCGGTCGTCCTCCCTGCTGACCGTGACCCGCGCACCGGCCGGGGCCACCTCGCGGGTCACCCGGACGACCGCGTCGGCCGGATCCTGGCGGGCCGCCGCACGGGCCCCCGTCCGCGCCGCGTCCACGCACTGGATCTGCGCGGCCACCACCAGCAGCCCCCACACGAGCGCGGTCGCGAACATCACCAGCACGGGCAGCGCCACGGCCGACTCCGCCGTCACGAATCCCTGGTCGCCCCTGCCCGCGCCCCGCTCACACCCCCGCATCGAGCGCCCGTTTCACGATGCCCTGCAGTTCGGCGCTGACCGTTCCGCTGGTGACCACCTTGTAGAGCACCACGGCGAACGCCACCGCCGCCACGATCCCCATCGCGTACTCGGAGGTGACCATCCCCGCGTCCCTGCGCGTCCTCGCGCGCGCCCCGCGCGCCCAGGCGCGCAGTCGTACCCACATCACCCGACACATCTCAACCCCCGTGTGGAAGAGTCCTGTGAAGCAGCGGGGAGTCCTGTCGGAACCGCTGCCCGTCCTTCGCCTGTCATCCGCTCGCCGTCGACCGCTCGGCGTCCCCGCCGGCGCTCGACACCGCTCACCGGAACCCGGTGCGCTCAGCCGCACTCGACGCCGCCCACCGGCCGCCGGCCCGTACCCGCGTCATCCACCCCCTCCCCGCACCCCGTCCGCCAGCCCGATCACCACGGGCAGCACGCCGACCGTGATGAACGCGGGCAGGAAACACAGCCCGACCGGCACGGTGACCAGGACGGACGCCCGCCGTGCCCGTGCCGTCGCGGCCCGCGTCCGGTCGGCGCGCGCATCCGCGGCGAGCCGGGCGACCGGTGTGGCGGCGGGCAGCCCGGACACATCGGCCCGCTCCAGCAGCCGGGCCAGGGCCCCGGCGCCCGGCGTCGAGGCCAGCCGCCGCCAGGCCGCGCCCGGTTCGCCGCCGAGCCGCACCTCCGCCGCTCCCCGGGCCAGCGCGTCCCCGACCGGCCCGCCCAGGGCCTCGCCCACGGCCTGTGCCGCGACGACCGGACCGGCGCCCGCCGCGATGCAGGCCGCCACCAGGTCGGCCGCGAGCGGCAGTTGCCGTGCCGCCCCCGCGGCGTCGCGCTCCGACGCCCCCGTACCGGCGGCCGCCTGCCGCAGTCGCCACCGCCACAGCCCGGCCGCGCCGGCCACCCCGGCCACGACACCGGCGAGGCCGCCGACCAGCACCCATCCGGCGCAGGCCACGCCCACCAGGGGCAGCCACCGTCGCACGGCGCTCCACAGCGCGCGGCTCGTGACGGCCGCAGCCGCCGGCTCCGGGGCGAACACCCCGGCCAGTCGCCGTCGCGCTCCGCGTGCACACCGCGCCTGCCTCAGCCGGCGCGCCAGCCAGTCGAGCACCAGCACCGTCCCCACGGCCGCTCCCAGCCTGTGGACGACCTCCCCGCTCACGCCACCGCCTCCGCTCCCCGAACGATGCGCAGGACCCACCACAGCCCGAGCCCCTCCAGCACGCCACCGGTCAGCAGGCATCCAAGGCCCGCCCCGGTGTGCAGCAGCACGTGCAGCGGATCGGCGCCGAGGGCGGTGCCGAGGCCCAGGCCGAGGGCCGGCAGCCCGGCGAGCATCACCGCCGTGGAGCGGGCGCCGGCCAGCTGGGCACGCAGGTCGGCCCGTTGGTCCCGCTCGGCGCGCAGTGCCCCTTCGAGCCGGTCGAGTCCGGCCGCGAGCCCGGCTCCCTGGTCCACGGCCACCCGCCAGCACGCCGCCAGTCCCCGCAGCCCTTCGGCGCCCGGTTGCCGTGCGGCGGCCGTGAGCGCGCCCGGGACGTCCCCGCCGAACCGCGCCGCCGCCAGCACCGCCGCCTGCGCCCCGCCGAGCCCGCCGGAGTCGCGGGCGGCGTACCGCAGCGCCTCGCCCGGCTGCCGCCCCGCCCGCACCTCCCCGGCGAGCGATCCGCACAGGGCGATCACCGCGTCGCCCTGGCGTTCCCGGGCGCGCCGTGCCTGCCCGGCCAGCCGCACGCGCCGCAGCAGGGGCACGCCGGCCGCCCCCGCGACCAGCGGCAGCACCGACGCGCCCAGCACGGCCAGCACCAGCCCGGCGGCCGGCGACCACCACTCGGCCCGCAGCCGTCCGCGGATCCGTCGCGGCCCGGTGGCCAGCCGTCGCCACGCGGACGGCCCGCTCCCCACCACGCCACCACCGCCCGCGAGCAGCAACCGCGCCCGCCGCACTCCCGGCTGCCGCCCGCCCGACAGCCAGGCCGCCGCCCCCAGGCACGCCACGGCCGCGCCCAGCGACATCTCAGTCGTCCCGTCCATCACCCGATCCCCCTTCACCACCGCCGTTGCGAAGCAGCTCCCGCAGCCGCTCCCACCCCCGCTCGTACGCGAAGGCCTCCGCGCCCCACCGCAGCGCCGGAACCGTCCGCACCAGTCCTGACGGGCCCCGCTCCAGCACGTGCACCTCGGCGATCCGCCGCCGCCCGGTCCGGTCGCGCACCAGGTGCAGGACCACCGACAGCGCGGCCGCCAGCTGGCTGTGCAGGGCGGCCCGGTCGAGCCCGGCGGCCGTCCCGAGCGCCTCCAGCCGGGCCGGCACGTCCGCGGCGGCGTTGGCGTGGACCGTGCCGGCGCCCTCGTGGCCCGTGTTCAGCGCGGCCAGCAGATGCGCCACTTCGGGCCCGCGCACCTCGCCCACGACCAGCCGGTCCGGCCTCATCCGCAACGCCTGCCGTACCAGGTCCTCGAGGGTGACGAGCCCGGCGCCCTCCTGGTTGGCGGGTCTGGTCTCCAGGCGCACGACGTGCGGATGGTCCGGCCGCAGTTCCGCCGAGTCCTCGGCGAGCACGATCCGCTCCGCCGGTCCGACCAGCCCCAGCAGCGCGCTCAGCAGCGTCGTCTTGCCGCTGCCGGTGCCACCGCTGATGAGGAAGGACAGCCGTGCGTCGAGCAGCGCCCGCAGCACGCGGTCCCCGCCCGGGGGCACGGTGCCCGCCGCCACCAGTTCGCCGAGCGTGAAGGCGCGCGGCCGCACGACGCGCAGCGACAGACAGGTGCAGCCGACGGCGACCGGAGGCAGCACCGCGTGCAGCCGGGTGCCGTCGGGGAGCCGCGCGTCGGCCCACGGCCGGGCGTCGTCGAGCCGGCGTCCCGCCACGGCGGCCAGGCGTTGCGCCAGGCGCCGTACGGCCGCCGCGTCCGGGAAGGACACGCCGGTCAGCTCCAGTCCCCCGCCCCGGTCCACCCAGACCCGGTCCGGCGCCGACACCAGCACGTCGGTCACCGACGGATCGGCCAGCAGCGGCTCCAGCGGCCCGCTGCCGACCAGCTCGGAGCGCAACCGCTCGGCCGCGCCCAGCACCTCGGCGTCCCCGAGCACCCGCCCCTGTTCCCGCAGCGCCTGCGCCACCCGCGCGGGCGTCGGCTCGGCCCCGCTCTCGGCCAGCCATTGCCGCACCCCTTCCAGCAGTGCCGGGCCGCCCGCTCCCTCGAACCCCGCGGGCGTGCTCATGAGGTGCCCGCCTCGATGAGCGCGCGCTCCCAGAACTCCTTGCAGAAGCGCGCCAGGGGCCCGCGCGGCGCCGCTCCCGGCGGCTTTCCGCTGCCGCTCGGCCGCAGCAGCCCGGCCTCGACCGGAACCTGGCCCGCGAGGGGCAGCCGGAGCAGCCGGGCCACCTCACGGTCGTCGAGGCCGGGTGCGCAGGGCCCGCGTACCGCCACCCGCAGGTCGCGCAGGACCATGCCGACGGCGGAGGCGACACGTCCGGCCGCCGCGACGGCACGCAGCTCGGCGGGCACCACCAGCAGCCCCAGGTCGAGCTGGGTGAGGACCTCGGCGACCCCGTCGTCGACGCGGCGCGGCAGGTCGACGACGACCGTGCCGCCGCGGCGGCGGGCCGCCGCGAGCACCGCCCGTACCGCCTGGGGCGGCACGGCGACGCAGTCGCCGCGGTCCCAGCTGAGCACGCGCAGCGAGTGCAGTCTGGGCAGCGACTCCTCCAGGGCGCCGCCGCCGACCCGCCCGCGCGAGGCGGCGAAGGCGGGCCAGCGCAGCCCTTCGGCCGTCTCACCGCCGAGGAGTACGTCGAGTCCGCCGCCCAGGGGATCCGCGTCCACGAGCAGGGTGCGCAGCCCCTCCCGCGCGGAGGTGACGGCCAGCGCGCACGCGAGCGTGGACGCCCCGGCCCCGCCGCGCCCGCCGATGACGCCGACGGTGAGGGCGGGCCGGCCGACGCCCTCGGCGACGTCGGCGATGCGGTCGACCAGCCACTGCTCGCCGTCGGGCAGCATCAGGACGTGGTCGGCGCCGATCTCGACGGCCCGCCGCCAGACACCGGAGTCGTCCTGGTCGCGGCCGACCAGCACCACTCCGCGTCTGCGCGCGGCCCCGCGTACGCGCCGCGCGGCGTCGTCGCCGACCAGGACGAGCGGCGCGGCCTCCCAGCTGCCGCTGCGCTCGGGCACCCCGGGGTGGACCTCGGGTGTGGCGCCGGCCGCCGCGCACAGGCGCAGCAGGTCGTCGAGGAGTTCGGCGTCCTCGGTGACGATCAGTGGTCCGCTGCGCCGCCCTCCGGCGGCGGGCGGTGGATCGTGTGTGACGGCTCCAGGCACGGTCTGCGTCCCCCTTCGCTGCATCTGTCGCGCGGCCCCCGTGGCCCCGCGATTCCCTGCGTGTGAAGAACCGGCAAGCGGTCTCCATATGAACGGCCGGTGGAAACCGGCCATACGCGCCCGACAAACGGAACCGGCCAGGAACTCGCCGCGAGCGGGCCGCGCGGAATCACGGTGCAGCGATCCGGGAAATAATGTGGATCTTGGTCGATAACTGTGGACAACTCGGCGGTTGTGAATATCGCCGTCACCCATACCGGTGAGTCCGGCACATCTCCTGTGCGACTTCCGCAGAGCAGTCCGGCAACTACGCAGAGTGACAGTTCACGGGTACGGCGAAGGGACGGCCGCAGCCGCCCCTGAGCGGCGCCACGACCGCGCGATGAGGAGGAAAACCCACCCGGACATGCGACGACCCCCGCCGGGGGGGAGAGCGGGGGTCGTCCCCACGGCCGACTCGGGGGGGGAGGAGTCGGGCCGGGTTAGCACGGTCGCGAACGATCCGTGACTTCCATGGTGTACCCGAGAGCCCTCTCAGGCAAACCCACGCGCCCCACCTTACGCCGAATGGGCAGCCCCTATGCTCAAGGGCGTGGAAAACCACTCGTCGCCCCGCACAGCGGCCTTCTTTGATCTGGACAAGACGGTCATTGCGAAGTCCAGCACGCTCACCTTCAGCAAGTCGTTCTACCAAGGCGGTCTGATCAACCGCAGGGCTGTCCTGCGTACCGCATATGCCCAGTTCGTCTTCCTCGCCGGCGGCGCGGACCACGACCAGATGGAGCGCATGCGCCAGTACCTGTCGGCCCTGTGCCGCGGCTGGAACGTCCGGCAGGTCAAGGAGATCGTCGCCGAGACGCTGCACGACCTGATCGACCCGATCATCTACGACGAGGCCGCCTCCCTCATCGAGGAGCACCACATCGCCGGCCGCGACGTGGTCATCGTGTCCACGTCGGGCGCCGAGGTGGTCGAGCCGATCGGTGAACTGCTCGGCGCGGACCGGGTCGTGGCGACCCGCATGGTGGTGGGCGACGACGGCTGCTTCACCGGGGAGGTGGAGTACTACGCGTACGGCCCGACGAAGGCGGAGGCGGTCAGGGAGCTGGCCGAGTCCGAGGGGTACGACCTCTCGCGCTGCTACGCCTACAGCGATTCGGTGACCGACCTGCCGATGCTGGAGTCCGTCGGCCACCCCCACGCCGTGAACCCGGACCGGGCGCTGCGCCGCGAGGCACTGGCGCGCGGGTGGCCGGTCCTGGACTTCCACCGGCCGGTCCGCCTCAAGCAGCGGCTCCCCGCGTTCTCCGTACCGCCCCGCCCGGCGCTCGTCGCGGTCGCCGCGATAGGTGCCGCGGCGGCCACCGCGGGCCTGGTCTGGTACACGAGCCGGCGCCGGCCGCCGGCCATCTGACCCGAACGTCCGTTCAGCTCCCTTTTGGGGGTGAAAGCAAAGAAGTATGGGCAGGGCTTCCGCTTGCTCCGGTCCTGGAGTACAAAGGAATCAACGGCCCGCGAGACCCGAGGACATCCGAAAGGATCGCCTTCACAACGCAATCGGCCACACGGACCGAGCATGAACACCGAGCACCCACGCGACGTCGACCCGTCGATTACGGGCCAGCCGCACCAGGCACGGGCGAAGTCCCCGGCCTGATGGGCACATATCGAGGACGCTTGGTAACCCGGTGAGCATGCCAGCGGCGGTACGAGCCCTCGTACCGCCGCACTCCTGCGAGGCCCCCCGAAGGGGGCCTTTCCCATGCCGCGTCACGCCGCCCCGCGCTGGAGCGCCTCGCACACCGCCGTCGACTCGCGCGCCCCCAGTTCGACGGCCCTGCCACAGTGCGCGATCCAGGCGGCCATGCCCTCCGGGGTGCCCGAGACATAGCCCTCGAGGGCCGCCAGATAGGCCTCGCGGCCCAGTTCGGCGTGTCCGACCTCGGCCGGGCAGACAGCCTTCGGGTCCAGGCCGCTGCCGACCAGGACGATGCGCTCGGCCGTCCGCGCGACCAGCCCGTTGTGGGAGGCGAAGGGGCGCAGCGCGAGGAGTTCGCCGTGCACGACGGCCGCCGTGACCAGGGCGGGGGCCGAACTGCCCGCGATGACCAGCTCGGCCAGGCCGTCCAGCCGGCCGTGCATCTCCGCCGCGCCCGGCAGCTCCAGCCCGACCAGCGGCTCGTCGACCGGCTCACCCTCCTGCCGGGGCCGCCCCACATGGCCGGCCTTGTCGGCCGCCGCCACCAGGTGGAGCCGGGCCAGCACCCGCAGGGGCGACTGCCGCCAGACGGAGAGCAACTGGCCGGCCTCGGCGGTCAGCCGCAGGGCCGCACCCATCGTGCGCGCCTCGCCGTCGGCGCCGAAGTCGGTGCGCCGGCGCACCTCCTCCAGGGCCCAGTCCGCGCCGGACAGGGCCGCCGAGCCGCGGGCACCGCGCAGCGCCGCCTCGGAGGTGATCTCGTTGCTGCGCCGCCGCATGACCCGGTGCCCGTAGACCCGGTCCACGGCCTTGCGCACGGACTCCACGGACTCGGCCACCCCGGGCAGCGAGCCCAGGGCCGCGAGGGGGTCCCCCTTGCCCGAGCCCGTCCGGGAGCTCGGGGGAGGATCGGCGGACGCGCCTGTCGTACTCATGGGTACGACCCTACGCATCCCGGGGGCCCGCCCCACGATGGAGTGGTCTTCTTCACGTCCGCCTGCCACCTACAGCCATTGATCCACTACCCTTAGTGAACATGAAAATTGCTTTCGTCGGGAAGGGCGGCAGCGGAAAGACGACCCTGTCCTCCCTGTTCATCCGCCACCTCGCGGCCACCGGCGCACCGGTCGTCGCGGTCGACGCCGACATCAACCAGCACCTCGGGACCGCGCTGGGCCTCGACGAGGCGGAGGCGGCCGCGCTGCCCGCGATGGGCGACCACCTGACCCTGATCAAGGAGCACCTGCGCGGCTCCAACCCGCGCATCGCGTCCGCCGAGACGATGATCAAGACGACACCGCCCGGCGAGGGCTCCCGGCTGCTGCGGGTGCGCGAGGACAACCCGGTCTACGACGCCTGCGCCCGGCCCGTGGAACTCGACGGCGGGACCGTCCGTTTGATGGTCACGGGCCCCTTCACCGACGCCGACCTGGGGGTCGCCTGCTACCACTCCAAGACGGGAGCGGTGGAGCTGTGCCTGAACCACCTGGTGGACGGGCGCGACGAGTACGTCGTGGTGGACATGACGGCGGGTTCGGACTCCTTCGCCTCCGGCCTGTTCACCCGCTTCGACATCACGTTCCTCGTCGCCGAGCCCACCCGCAGGGGGGTCTCCGTCTACCGCCAGTACAAGGAGTACGCCGGTGACTACGGCGTCGCCCTGAAGGTCGTCGGCAACAAGGTGCACGGCCGGGACGACCTCGACTTCCTCCGCGCCGAGGTCGGGGACGACCTGCTCGTGGCGGTCGGGCACTCGGACTGGGTGCGTGCGCTGGAGAAGGGCCGGCCGCCCCGGTTCGACCTCCTGGAGGAGCCCAACCGCCAGGCCCTGGAGCTGCTGCGGACGACCGTCGACGCGGCGTACGGACTGCGCGACTGGGAGCGCTACACACGGCAGATGGTGCACTTCCACCTGAAGAACGCCCGCTCCTGGGGCAACGAACGCACCGGGGCCGACCTGGCGGCGCAGGTCGACCCCGGGTTCGTGCTCAGTGAGCGGACCGCGGCGACCGCCTGACGGTCACGGCTTGGCCGTCGGCGTCCCGGGCGTCCCCTTCGGGGCCGGGGAGGGGCGGCCCGCCAGGAAGGACGCCCAGCCCTGCTTCGGTGCCTCGCCCACCTTCAGGGTGCGCAGCTTCTGCAGGGTCCGGGGGTCCTGGGCGTCCAGCCAGTCCACGAGCTGCCGGAAGGAGACGCAGCGCACCTCGGCCTTGGTGCACACCCGCTCGATGACCTCCTCGACGGCCCGCATGTACGTGCCGCCGTTCCAGGACTCGAAGTGGTTGCCGATGATCAGGGGCGCGCGGTTGCCGTCGTAGGCCCGCCGGAAGCCCATGAGCAGCCCGTCGCGCATCTGGTCGCCCCAGCGGTCGTACTGGGCGGGGTCGCCCTGGGTGGCCGTGCCCGACTGGTTGACCATGAAGTTGTAGTCCATGGTGAGCTGCTCGTACGCGTGGCCGGGGAAGGGCACGAGCTGCATCGACAGGTCCCACAGCCCGCGCTTCTTCTTCGGCCAGACCTGGTCGTTGACGCCGCTGGTGTCGTAGCGGAAGCCGAGTTCACGGGCGGCCTCGATGAAGTTCTCCTGGCCCTCCAGGCAGGGGGTGCGGGCGCCGATGAGCTCCTTGTCGTAGTCGAAGGGCAGCGGGGCCGCGCTCTTCAGGCCGGTGTTGGTCTTCCAGGTCTTCACGAATTGCTTGGCCTGGGCGATCTCCTCCTTCCACTCCTCCACCGACCACTCGCCGACCCCGCCGCCGCTGCCGCAGAAGTGGCCGTTGAAGTGGGTGCCGATCTCGTTGCCCTCCAGCCACGCCAGGCGCAGCTGCTCGGCGGTGGCGGCGACGCCCTTCCGGTCGCCGAAGCCGATGTCGGAGCGGCCCGGGGAGTGCTGCGGCGGCCGGTACAGGTCGCGTTTCTCCTCCGGGAGCATGTACACGCCGCTGAGGAAATACGTCATCGTCGCGTTGTTCGCCTTGGCGACCTTGCGGAAGTGGGAGAAGAGCTTCTGGCCGTCCTCGCCCGCGCCGTCCCAGGAGAACACCACGAACTGCGGGGGCTTCTGGCCGGGCTTGAGGCGTTCGGGGCGGGGCAGGTGCGGCTGCGCTCCGGTGTACGCGGTGGAGCCGTCGCCGATCAGCCGGACCACGTTCTTGCGGGCCGCGGGTCTGTCCACCTCCTGCGGGCCCTGGGCACCGTCCCGGGAGCCGTCGTCATCGGACTCGGAGAAACCGCCGATGAACGCACAGCCGACGAGCGATGCGGCGCAGACCGCGGCGATCAGGGAGCCCGTGGCGTTCCTGTGGGTGGCGGCCATGTGACGCCCACCTTCTTCCTTCTCTCGGGTGCCGACAGCGCCGCCAAGGTCGCACGGAAAGAAGAAGGGTTTAGTACGACAAGCCGATGAAATGGCCTCATCACTCTCGCGAGTGAGTTATTAGTCCATTTGCCTGGAATATCCATTCCCTGCCTTTACTCTGCATTACGATCCGTTTACTGAATGTTGATTCATCCCGCCGCTGTACGCCGTGCCCCACGGCCGCGACCGACCCCCGCCCCGAGCGGGGAACCACCAGTTCCGCGACCGCGCAGCCCCGGAGGAGACGGGAAACATGTCAGCCTGCGTCCCCGCCCGCGCCGCCGACCCGAGTCGGACCCAGCGCATCCACCAGTCCCACAGTCCACCCCCGACCGGCCCCCGCCGCTTCCGCATCGCGGGCGCCGACCTGTCGGCCTCGATCACCGTCTTCCTGATCGCCCTGCCACTGTCCCTGGGCATCGCCCTCGCCACCGGCGCGCCCCTGCAGGCCGGCCTGGTCGCCGCCGCCGTGGGCGGACTCGTCGCCGGGCGGCTCGGTGGTTCCCCGCTGCAGGTCAGCGGCCCGGCGGCAGGCCTCACCGTGGTCACCGCCGACCTCATCCAGCGCTACGGATGGCGGACCACCTGCGCCATCACCATCCTGGCCGGGCTCGCCCAACTGGGCCTCGGCTGCCTGCGCGTGGCGCGCACCGCCCTGGCCGTCAGCCCCGCCATCGTGCACGGCATGCTCGCCGGCATCGGCATCACCATCGCCGTCGCCCAGCTGCACATCGTCCTGGGCGGCACACCGCAGAGCTCGGTCCCCGACAACCTGCTCGCGCTGCCCGCCCAGTTGGCGGACCTGCATCCCGCGGCCGTGTCGGTGAGCGCGCTGACCCTGGTGCTGCTGCTGTGCTGGCCGCGGCTGCCCGGCCGGGCCGGCAGCGTCCTGCGCGGGATCCCGGCCGCGCTGATCGCCGTCGCCGGGGCCAGCGCGGCCGCCGCCCTGGCCGGCCTGCGCCTGCCCAAGGTCGACCTGCCGTCCTGGAGCAACCACGCCCTGGCCGGACTGCCCGAGGGACCCGTCCTCGGCCTGATCGCGGCCGTGCTCACCACCACGCTGGTGTGCAGCGTGCAGTCGCTGCTCGGCGCGGTCGCCGTGGACAAGATGGCGGCCGCGCGCCCCGGTCCGCACGTCCCGCGCTCCGACCTGGACCGCGAACTGCTCGGCCAGGGCGCCGCCAACATCGTCTCCGGCGCGCTCGGCGGACTGCCCGTCGCGGGGGTGGCCGTGCGCAGCACCGCGAACGTGCGCGCCGGTGCCGTGAGCCGGAACTCCACGATGCTGCACGGCGTTCTCGTAGTGGCCGCCACGCTGCTGATGGTCCCGGTCCTGGAGTTCATCCCGCTCGCCTCGCTCGCCGCCCTGGTGATGGCCATCGGCATCCAGATGGTGTCCCTGCACCACATCCGCACGGTGACCCGCCACCGGGAAGTGCTGGTGTACGCCGTCACCACCCTGGGCGTCGTGTCCTTCGGCGTCCTGGAGGGCGTCGCCCTCGGGATCGCCGTGGCCGTCGGCGTCGCCCTGCACCGCCTCACCCGCACCCGCATCACGCACGACGAGAGGGAAGGAGTCCATCACGTACACGTACGAGGGCAGCTGACGTTCCTCGCGGTGCCCCGGCTCAGCCGGGCCCTGCACCTCGTGCCCCAGGGGACGGACGCCGTCGTGGAGTTGGACGGGTCGTTCATGGACCATGCCGCCTACGAGACGCTGCAGGACTGGCAGAACACGCACACCGCGCGGGGCGGCACCGTCCGGATCACCGGCCGCCGCGCCGCGCTCCGGATCGCCGAACCCGCGGCGCTCCACGACCCCGGCGCACCGTGGGGGACCGACGAGGCCCCGGACACCACCGCCGACTGCCGCTGCCGCCCCTGGACGCCCTGGCGCAACCACCAGTGCGAACTCCCGCAGCCCGCGCCGTCCACCGCGCGGCACCGCGACGGGACGGCCCGGCCGGAACCCACCGACTCCGAATCCGAATCCGGCACCGGCACCGGCACCGGCACCGGCGGGCACGAACTGCTGCGTGGCATCAGCGCGTTCCAGCGCAACACCGCGCCGCTGGTGCGAGGCGAACTGGCCCGGCTGGCGCGCGAGGGGCAGCGCCCGTCCCAGCTCTTCCTCACCTGCGCCGACTCACGGCTCGTCACCTCGATGATCACCTCCAGTGGCCCGGGCGACCTGTTCGTGGTGCGCAACGTGGGCAACCTCGTGCCGCTGCCCGGCGCGGAGAGCGGCGACGACTCGGTGGCGGCGGCCATCGAGTACGCGGTGGACGTGCTGCGGGTGCGGTCCATCACGGTGTGCGGGCACTCCGGGTGCGGGGCCGTGCAGGCACTGCTCGGCTCCGAGCCGGAGAGCGCACAGACGCCGCTCAAGCGGTGGCTGAGGCACGGGCTGCCCAGCCTGGAGCGCATGGCCGACGACGGCCGGCCCCGGGCGCGGCTGGCCGGGCGGGCGCCCGCCGACACGGTCGAACAGCTCTGCCTGACCAACGTGGTCCAGCAGCTGGAACACCTCAGGGCCCACGACTCGGTGGCCCGCGCCCTGCGGGAGGGCCGGCTGGAGCTGCACGGGATGTACTTCCACGTGGGCGAGGCCCAGGCGTACCTGCTCACCGAGGACGGCGGGGACAGGGTCTTCGACCGGGTGCGGGCGGCGGAGCTGTCCGCCTGACCCCGGGGCGTGCGCGGCCCCTCGCCGGGGCCGCGCACCCGCGCCCGCCCACCGGACCGCCCCGGCTCACGGGGGCGGTCCGGCCTGCGCGGACAGCACATCCGGCCGGCTTCCCGGGCCTGCCCCGCGGGCCGGGATGTGAAAGGCGTTACAGGCCTGAACCGGCTCCCCGCGCGGCCCGTGGGAACGGGTGACGCCGAGACCGCACACCGACCCGGAAGGCCCCCCGGCCACCCGCCTGACAGGTCTAAACCAATCTTCGGTCGACCCTTGTCAGCGCACCCCCGGGTCTGATGAGCTGTGGCCTGGGACACAACGGACACCCTGGGAAAGGCAGATGCCGTGAGCAACGAGAGCCTGGCCAACCTGCTCAAGGAAGAGCGCAGGTTCGCACCCCCCGCCGACCTGGCCGCCCGCGCCAACGTCACCGCGGAGGCGTATGAACAGGCCAAGGCTGACAGGCTCGGCTTCTGGGCCGAGCAGGCCCGCCGGCTGACCTGGGCCAAAGAGCCCACCGAGACCCTCGACTGGTCGAATCCGCCGTTCGCCAAGTGGTTCCAGGACGGCGAGCTGAACGTCGCGTACAACTGCGTGGACCGGCACGTGGAGGCCGGGCATGGCGACCGGGTCGCCATCCACTTCGAGGGGGAGCCCGGCGACAGCCGCGCGATCACCTACGCCGAGCTCAAGGACGAGGTCTCCAAGGCGGCCAACGCCCTGCTGGAACTGGGAGTCCGGAAGGGCGACCGGGTCGCGGTCTACATGCCGATGATCCCCGAGACCGCGATCGCCATGCTGGCCTGCGCCCGCATCGGCGCCGCGCACTCGGTCGTCTTCGGCGGCTTCTCGGCGGACGCGCTCGCGACCCGCATCCAGGACGCCGACGCCCGGGTGGTCATCACCGCCGACGGCGGCTACCGGCGCGGCAAGCCCTCCGCGCTCAAGCCGGCCGTGGACGAGGCGGTCGAGCGCGCCGGCAACGTCGAGCACGTCCTGGTGGTCCGCCGCACCGGCCAGGAGGTCGCCTGGCGCGAGGGCCGTGACGTGTGGTGGCACGACCTCGTCGAGCGGCAGTCCGCCGAGCACGCCCCGGAGGCGTTCGGGGCGGAGCACCCGCTGTTCATCCTCTACACCTCCGGCACCACGGGGAAGCCGAAGGGCATCCTGCACACCTCCGGCGGCTACCTCACCCAGGTGTCGTACACCCACTGGGCCGTCTTCGACCTCAAGCCGGAGACCGACGTGTACTGGTGCACCGCCGACGTCGGCTGGGTCACCGGACACTCGTACATCGTGTACGGGCCGCTGGCGAACGGCGCGACGCAGGTCATGTACGAGGGCACGCCGGACACCCCGCACCAGGGCCGTTTCTGGGAGATCGTGCAGAAGTACGGCGTGACGATCCTCTACACCGCGCCGACCGCGATCCGTACGTTCATGAAGTGGGGCGACGACATCCCCGCGAAGTTCGACCTCGGCAGCCTGCGGGTGCTGGGCTCGGTGGGCGAGCCGATCAACCCCGAGGCGTGGGTCTGGTACCGCAAGCACATCGGCGGCGACCGCACCCCGGTCGTGGACACCTGGTGGCAGACCGAGACCGGCGCGATGATGATCACCCCGCTGCCGGGCGTCACCGAGACCAAGCCCGGCTCGGCACAGCGGCCGCTGCCCGGCATCTGCGCGACCGTCGTCGACGACGAGGCGAACGAGGTGCCCGACGGCGGGGGCGGCTACCTGGTGCTGACCGAGCCGTGGCCGTCGATGCTGCGCACCATCTGGGGCGACGACCAGCGGTTCATCGACACGTACTGGTCGCGCTTCGAGGGCAGGTACTTCGCCGGTGACGGGGCGAAGAAGGACGAGGACGGCGACATCTGGCTGCTGGGCCGGGTGGACGACGTGATGCTGGTGTCCGGCCACAACATCTCCACCACCGAGGTGGAGTCCGCGCTGGTCTCCCACCCGTCGGTGGCCGAGGCGGCCGTGGTGGGCGCGGCGGACGAGACGACCGGGCAGGCCATCGTCGCCTTCGTGATCCTGCGCGGTACGGCGGCGGAGACCGACGGCCTCGTCGCCGAGCTGCGCAACCACGTCGGCGCCACGCTCGGGCCGATCGCCAAGCCGAAGCGGATCCTGCCGGTGGCCGAGCTGCCGAAGACCCGCTCCGGCAAGATCATGCGCCGTCTGCTGCGGGACGTCGCCGAGAACCGCCAGCTCGGTGACGTCACCACGCTGACGGACTCGACGGTGATGGACCTGATCCAGGCGAAGCTGCCCAAGGCGCCCGGCGAGGACTGAGCACCGCGCGCGGGGCACCCGGCAGCGGACGCGCCGGGTGCCCCTCACGCCGTACCCGAGATACCCAAAGACCGTGCGAAGGCCGTGCGCGAAGCCCGTGTGCGAAGCCGTGCGGGACGACCGGACGCGGTGATCGCCGGGCCCGTCGGCGGTCTCTTGGGTAAAGTAAAGGAAACGTCAATACATTTGAGGCGCGCCGGGAAGTCTGGTCGGCATGTGATTCGTCCTGCCCACCGACTGGAGGTCTGCCGTGACCGCGCCCCGCACCACCGGCCCCCGCAGGGTTTTCGGACGGCTGTCCCTGCCCGAGCGGACGTTCGTGGCCGACGCGCTGCGCACCGAGACCGTGGGCGGTGTGCTGCTGCTGGTCGCCGCGGTCACCGCGCTGGTCTGGGCGAACGTACCCGCACTGCACGACAGCTACGAGGCGGTCAGCCACCACCACTTCGGCCCGCGGGCCCTCGGACTTGACCTGTCCGTCGCGCACTGGGCCGCCGACGGGCTGCTCGCGGTCTTCTTCTTCGTCGCCGGGATCGAACTCAAGCGCGAACTCGTCGCCGGTGACCTGCGCGACCCGAGGGCCGCCGCGCTCCCCGTCGTCGCCGCCCTGTGCGGCATGGCCGTACCGGCGCTCGTCTACACCCTCACCAGTGCGGCCGGCGGCGGCTCGCCGGCGGGCTGGGCCGTGCCCACGGCCACCGACATCGCCTTCGCGCTCGCCGTGCTCGCCGTCATCGGCACCTCCCTGCCGAACGCGCTGCGCGCCTTCCTGCTCACGCTCGCCGTCGTCGACGACCTCTTCGCGATCCTGATCATCGCGCTCTTCTTCACCGAGCGGCTCGACCTCGCCGCGCTCGGCGGTGCCGTCGCCGGACTGGCCGTGTTCTGGCTGCTGCTGCGCAAGGGGGTGCGCGGCTGGTACGTGTACGTCCCGCTGGCGCTCGTCGTCTGGGCGCTGATGTACAACAGCGGCGTCCACGCCACGATCGCCGGGGTCGCGATGGGCCTGATGCTGCGCTGCCACCGCCACGAGGGCGAGGCGCAGTCCCCCGGCGAGCGCATCGAGCACCTCGTGCGTCCGCTGTCGGCGGGCCTGGCCGTGCCGCTGTTCGCGCTGTTCAGCGCGGGCGTGTCCGTCTCCGGCGGCGCGCTCGGCGAGGTGTTCACCCAGCCGGAGACCCTCGGGGTCGTCCTCGGCCTGGTCGTCGGCAAGGCGCTGGGCATCTTCGGTGGCACCTGGCTGACGGCCCGTTTCACCCGGGCCTCGCTCAGCGACGACCTCGCCTGGGCGGACGTGTTCGCGGTGGCCACCCTCGCCGGCATCGGCTTCACCGTCTCGCTGCTCATCGGCGAGCTCGCCTTCGAGGGCGACGCGGCGATGACCCAGGAGGTGAAGGCGGCCGTTCTGACGGGCTCGCTCATCGCCGCGGCCCTGGCGACCGTGCTGCTGAAGCTGCGGAACGTCAAGTACCGCCGCCTGTGGGAGGCCGAGGAGCGCGACGAGGACCTCGACGGCGTCCCGGACGTCTACGAGGAGGACGATCCGGCGTACCACCTGCGGATGGCGCAGATCCACGACCGCAAGGCCGCCGAGCACCGCCGGATCGCCGAGGAGAAGGCCGCCGAACGGCGCAGGCTTGCCGAAGTGCCGGGCGGGGCAGGCGAGGACCACGACGGTCCGGCATGATCTGACGAGACGGTACAAAAGACGGGACCGTGAGGACGGGACAAAAGGCGGGACCGTGAGGACGGGACCGTGCGCAGTCAGGCGCGCAACGACCGGACGACGGAACCGCACGCACAGGAGGAGACCGCGATGAGCGCACCCGACGGCAGCCCGGTCGGCGCCGAACGCAGCATCGGCCAGCTGTTCGCCTCGGCGACGGCGGACATGTCGGCGCTGGTGCACGACGAGATCGCGCTGGCGAAGGCGCAGCTCAAGCAGGACGTCAAGCGCGGCGCGACGAGCGGCGGCGCGTTCACGCTGGCCGGCGCGGTGCTGCTGTTCTCCCTGCCGATGCTGAACTTCGCCCTGGCGTACGGCATCCGTACCTGGAGCGGGTGGAACCTCGCGGTCTGCTTCCTGCTGTCCTTCGCGGCCAACGTGCTCGTCGCGGTCGGGCTCGCGCTGATCGGCGTGGCCTTCGCCAAGAAGGCCAAGAAGGGCAAGGGCCCGCAGAAGGTCGCCTCGTCGGTGAAGGAGACCGCGGGCGTGCTGCAGAAGGCCAAGCCGCACCCGCGGCCGGAGCTGCCGCGGGACCGGGGTCCCGCGGCCGTCGAAGCTGTGGCACGCTCGTCGTCATGACGGGCTCCTCCGCCTCTCCAGGGCGCTCCCCTTCCGCGCAGCCGGCCTCGGTCGTACGGCTCGGCCTCCCCGGCGGGAAAGAGGCGTGCCACCGTGACGTGGCCGCCAACGGCGCCCGCTTCCACATCGCGGAGCTCGGCGACGGCCCGCTGGTGCTGCTGCTGCACGGCTTCCCGCAGTTCTGGTGGACGTGGCGGCACCAGCTCGTCGCGCTCGCCGACGCGGGGTTCCGGGCCGTCGCCATGGACCTGCGGGGCGTGGGCGGCAGCGACCGCACGCCCCGCGGCTACGACCCCGCCAACCTCGCGCTCGACATCACCGGCGTGATCCGCTCCCTGGGCGAGCCGGACGCCGCGCTCGTCGGCCACGACCTCGGCGGCTACCTCGCCTGGACGGCGGCCGCGATGCGCCCGAAGCTGGTGCGGCGCCTCGCGGTCGCGTCCATGCCGCACCCGCGGCGCTGGCGCGCGGCGATGCTGAAGGACGTCCGGCAGACGCGCGCGGGCTCCTACGTCTGGGGGTTCCAGCGGCCCTGGATCCCGGAGCGGCAGCTCACCGCCGACGACGGCGCGCTCGTCGCCGAGCTCATCCGGCAGTGGTCGGGGCCGCGGCTGCCGGACGACGAGGCGCTGGAGACCTACCGGCGCGCCATGTGCATCCCGTCCACGGCGCACTGCTCCATCGAGCCGTACCGCTGGATGGTGCGCTCCCTGGCCCGCCCGGACGGCATCCAGTTCAACCGCCGGATGAAGCGGCCCGTGCGCGTGCCGACGCTGCACCTGCACGGCTCCCTGGACCCCGTGATGCGCACGCGCAGCGCCGCCGGCTCCGGCGAGTACGTCGAAGCACCGTACCGCTGGCGGCTGTTCGACGGTCTCGGGCACTTCCCGCACGAGGAGGACCCGGTGGCCTTCTCCTCGGAACTGGTCAACTGGCTGAAGGATCCCGAACCCGATCGGTGACCGGACGGGCGCGCGCCGCATCCACTCTTGAACACCTGTCCTACGAACGGCCATTTGCCCGGCGCATAGGCCAATTGGGTGCCCCGTGAGCGGTTATCGACCATGGGGCGGGGGCACACGTCCGGGTATGGGCTGGACGCACGACTACAGTGACGCAAGCCGCAACCGCCGCTCGGCGGGCGGTGCGAGTTCTCACCAGCGAGGCGGCGCGCCGCAGATGGCGGGCACGGACCTGAGGGTGGGGATTCCGCGCATCCTCCGCCGCCGGGCCCGCTGGGTCTCCGTACGCCTGCGCCACCCCCGCGGCTGAGACGGCCTGCGCCACCCCCGCGGCTGAGACGGCCTGCGCCACTCCTGCGGCTGAGGCGCTACAGCGCGCAGCTGTCGCTGTCCACCTGCTGGTCGGCGGTCCGCCCCTTGGTGATGTCCTGCTGGATCTCGTCCACGGTGAGCGCGTACCCCGTCTCGGCGTCGTCGCGGGACTTCGCGAAGATCACGCCGTAGACCTTGCCGTCCGGGGTGAGCAGCGGGCCGCCGGAGTTGCCCTGGCGGACGGTCGCGTACAGCGAGTAGACGTCGCGGCGGACCCTGTCACGGTGGTAGATGTCCGGGCCGCTGGCCGTGATGCGCCCGCGCACGCGCGCGGCGCGCACGTCGTACGCCCCGTTCTCCGGGAAGCCGGCGACGATCGCGCCGTCGCCGCTGCTCGCGTCCTCGGCCGTGAACCGCAGCGCGGGCGCCTTCAGGTCCGGTACGTCGAGCACGGCGATGTCGCGCCGCCAGTCGTAGAGGACGACCGTCGCGTCGTACTTGCGGCCCTCCCCGCCTATCTGCACGGTCGGCTCGTCGACGCCGCCCACGACGTGCGCGTTGGTCATGACGCGGCGGCCGGCGAAGACGAAGCCGGTGCCCTCCAGCACCTTGCCGCAGCTCGGGGCCGTCCCCATGACCTTGACGATGGAGCGCTGGGCGCGGGCGGCGACCGGGCTGCCGGCGAGCGCCGGGTCGGGGGGCCGTACGTCGGCGATCGGTTCGTTCGCGAAGGGGCTGAAGACCTGCGGGAAGCCGTTCTGCGCGAGGACGGAGGAGAAGTCCGCGAACCAGGTGTCGGCCCGGTCGGGCAGCGCCCGGGAAACCCCGAGCAGCACCCTGGAGCCGCGGACCTCCTTGCCGACCGTGGGCATGGTGGTGCCGGCGAGGGCCGAGCCGATCAGCCAGGCGACCAGCAGCATCGCGACGACGTTGACGAGCGCGCCGCCGGTGGCGTCGAGGGCGCGGGCCGGGGACCAGGTGATGTACCGGCGCAGCTTGTTGCCGAGGTGGGTGGTCAGGGCCTGGCCGACGGAGGCGCAGACGATCACGACGACGACCGCGACGACCGCGGCCGCCGTGCCGACCTCCGCGTCGTCCGTCAGGGCGTCCCAGATCACGGGCAGCACGTAGACCGCGACGAGGCCGCCGCCCAGGAAGCCGATCACCGACAGGAGGCCGACGACGAAGCCCTGGCGATAGCCCACGACCGCGAACCACACGGCGGCGACCAGCAGCAGGATGTCCAGCACGTTCACGAGGGCCACCCTGTCATGACCGCCAGTCGAGCGGGACCTGCTTGTGGCGGTCCCAGGGCCGCTCCCAGCCCGCGAAGTGCACCAGCCGGTCGATGATCCCGGCCGTGAAGCCCCACACCAGCGCCGATTCGACCAGGAATGCCGGGCCTCGGTGACCGCTGGGGTGGACGGCGGTGGCGCGGTTGGCGGGATCCGTGAGATCCGCCACGGGCACCGTGAAGACCCGGGCGGTCTCGTTCGGGTCGACGACGCCGACCGGGCTCGGCTCGCGCCACCAGCCCAGCACCGGCGTGACGACGAAGCCGCTGACCGGGATGTACAGCTTGGGCAGCACCCCGAAGAGCTGCACACCCGACGGGTCCAGGCCGGTCTCCTCCCGGGCCTCGCGCAGGGCGGCGCGCAGCGGCCCGTCGGTGTGCGGATCGCCGTCCTCGGGGTCGAGGGCACCCCCGGGGAAGGAGGGCTGGCCGGCGTGCGACCTGAGTGAACTCGCGCGCTCCATGAGCAGCAGCTCCGGACCGCGCTCCCCCTCCCCGAACAGGACCAGCACGGCGGACTGGCGCCCGGCGCCGTCCTTCGGCGGCAGGAAGCGGCTGAGCTGGCCCGGCACGACCGTCTCCGCGGCCCGTACCACCGGGTCCAGCCAGGCGGGCAGCCCCTCCTTGCTGAGCGTCACCGGACCGCCCTGGGTATTGCCCGCTCGCGTCATCGCCACCCCCGTCGCTCCGACCGGTCCAACGCCCGGCGGTCCGTGGATCGTTCCTGGTGCCACCGCCCGGATCGCGGCCGCGGCCCGGGCCGGAGCCGTCGCCGGGACCGTCCCGGCCGGCCCCTCATCCGGCCCTCAGCGGCGGGGCCGGCCTGCCGCCCGCGTCCAGGTAGGCCTGCGGGGGGTTCAGGCGCTGGCCGGGGAAGCCGCCCTTCTCGTACTTCAGCAGCTTCTTCGCCTTCTCCGGGTCCGTCTCGCCCTCGCCGTACGCCGGGCAGAGCGGGGCGATGGGGCAGGCGCCGCAGGCGGGCTTGCGGGCGTGGCAGATGCGGCGGCCGTGCCAGATCACGTGGTGCGAGAGGTCCGTCCAGTCGCTCCTGGGGAACAGCGCGCCGACGGCGGCCTCGATCTTGTCGGGGTCGGTCTCGTCGGTCCACCGCCAGCGGCGCACCAGGCGCTGGAAGTGCGTGTCCACGGTGATGCCGGGGCGGCCGAAGGCGTTGCCCAGCACGACGAAGGCGGTCTTGCGGCCGACGCCGGGCAGCTTGACCAGGTCCTCCAGCCGGCCGGGGACCTCACCGCCGAAGTCCTCCACCAGAGCCTTGGACAGTCCGATGACCGACCTGGTCTTGGCCCGGAAGAAACCGCACGGGCGGAGGATCTCCTCCACCTTCTCCGGGTCGGCGGCGGCCAGGTCCTCGGGGGTGGGGTACTCGGCGAAGAGGGCGGGGGTCGTCTGGTTGACGCGCAGGTCGGTGGTCTGGGCGGACAGGACCGTGGCGACCAGCAGCTGGAAGGGGTTCTCGAAGTCCAGCTCGGGGTGGGCGTACGGGAAGACCTCGGCGAGCTCGCGGTTGATGCGGCGGGCCCGGCGGACCAGCGCGGTGCGCGACTCGCCGCCCGGCGGTCCGACGACGGTCCTCGCGGGCGGGGCGCCCTCGACGGCGGCGGCCTTCCCGGAAGCGCCGACGGCCTTCCCGGCGGTCGCCTTCTTCGCGGTCGCCCTCTTCGCGGGCGCCGCCTTCTTCCCCACGGCCCCCGCCGCCTCCCCGGCCACCCGCTTCGCGGGGACCTTCCTCACCGGCGGCGTCCCCTTCGCCGCTTTCGCCGTTTCCCTACCGCCATCAGGGCTCTGTTCGCCCACGGCGGAATCGCGACGTACAACCACCCGCGCAGCCCCCTCGGCCTGTGCTCTCACCGGCGTTCCGGACACCCGATCAGCCTACGGTCCGGCACACTCTTCCGCCCCGGACCCTGAGGATCGGCGCCCAATCGGACCCCTGCCGCGTACCCCGGGACACCTGTACGGCATCCTTGTGACAGATCACACTGTTTGGACCGTCCGGCAGAATGGGCACCACGGTCCCCTGGTACACGGGGGAACAGGATCCCCTGAGCAGGTCGACAAGGAGAGAACTCGTGGACGACGTTCTGCGGCGCAACCCGCTCTTCGCGGCGCTCGACGACGAGCAGGCCGCGGAGCTCCGCGCCTCCATGAGTGAGGTGACCCTCGCGCGCGGCGACTCGCTCTTCCACGAGGGCGACCCGGGAGACCGCCTGTACGTGGTCACGGAAGGCAAGGTCAAGCTCCACCGCACCTCCCCCGACGGCCGGGAGAACATGCTGGCCGTCGTCGGCCCCGGTGAGCTCATCGGCGAGCTGTCGCTCTTCGACCCGGGGCCGCGCACCGCGACGGCCACCGCGCTGACCGAGGTCAAGCTGCTCGGTCTCGGCCACGGCGACCTCCAGCCCTGGCTGAACGCCCGTCCCGAGGTGGCGGCGGCGCTCCTGCGCGCGGTCGCGCGCCGACTGCGCAAGACCAACGACGCGATGTCCGACCTGGTCTTCTCGGACGTCCCGGGCCGCGTCGCCCGCGCCCTGCTGGACCTCTCCCGCCGGTTCGGCGTGCAGTCCGAGGAGGGCATCCACGTCGTCCACGACCTGACGCAGGAGGAGCTGGCCCAGCTGGTCGGCGCGTCCCGCGAGACGGTCAACAAGGCGCTGGCGGACTTCGCCCAGCGCGGGTGGCTGCGCCTGGAGGCGCGGGCCGTGATCCTGCTGGACGTGGAGCGCCTGGCCAAGCGCTCGCGCTGACGCCGTCCCCCTGCCGTACGGCGTCGGGCCCCGCCTCCCCCGAGGCGGGGCCCGACGCCGTACCGGCGCGAAAACCGGGCGCGCGGACGCCCCCGGCAAAGGCACAGTGACCGTATGGCCGACACCACCGCCCGCCCCGGGCTGGACGCCCGGGGATTCATCGCACGCGAGGGATCCCCCGACCTCGTCCCCGGCCCCTTCCGCCCCGTCGTCGCCGCCGCGCGCGACCGGCTCGCCGGCGTGTTCGGGGCGCGGCTGGACAGCGCGTACCTCTACGGATCGATCCCGCGCGGCACCGCGCGCGTGGGACGCAGCGACCTCGACCTGCTGGTGGTCCTGCGCGAGGAGCCGGCCGACGCGGACCGGGCCGGCGCCCGCGCGCTCGACGCGGCGCTGGACGCGGAGTTCCCGCAGATCGACGGGGCCGGGACGCTGCTGTTCGGCCGGGCGCGCCTGCTGAGCGAGCGCGAGAGGTACGACATGGGGTGGTTTCTCGCCTGCCTGTGCACGCCGGTGCTGGGCGAGGACCTCGCCGCGCACCTGCCGCGCTACCGGCCCTGCTCACTGCTGTCCCGGGAGACCAACGGCGACCTCGCCGCCCGTCTGCCCCGCTGGCGCGAGCGCGTCGCCGGCGCCGACGACACGGACGAGGCCCGGCGGCCCCTGGTCCGCTTCATGTCGCGGCACCTGGTCCGCACCGCCTTCACGCTCGTCATGCCCCGCTGGAACGGCTGGACCAGCGACCTCCGGGAGATGGCCGAGGCGTTCGCCGTGTACTACCCCGAGCGTGCCGGGCAGGTGCGCGACGCGGCCGTCCGCGGGTACGAGCCGACCGGTGACCCCGCCGTGCTCGGCTCGTACACCGACGATCTCGGGCCCTGGCTCGCCGAGGAGTACGCGCGCGTGCACGGCGTCAAGGCACCGCCGCCGGGCCGGCCGGAGCAGGGGCTCTAGATGAGCCCGTGCTCCTCGAGATACTCCAGCTGCGCCCGCACCGACAGCTCCGCCGCCGGCCACAGGGAGCGGTCCACGTCGGCGTACACGTGGGCGACGACCTCGGCCGGGGTGCGGTAGCCGTCCTCGACGGCCGTCTCGACCTGGGCGAGGCGGTGGGCGCGGTGGGCGAGGTAGAACTCGACGGCGCCCTGGGCGTCCTCCAGGACCGGCCCGTGGCCGGGCAGGACGGTGTGGACGCCGTCGTCGACGGTGAGCGACCGGAGCCGGCGCAGGGAGTCCAGGTAGTCGCCCAGGCGGCCGTCGGGGTGCGCCACGACGGTCGTGCCGCGGCCCAGGACCGTGTCGCCGGTCAGCACCGCGCGGTCGGCCGGGAGGTGGAAGGACAGGGAGTCGGCGGTGTGCCCGGGGGTCGGTACGACCCTCAGCTCCAGGCCGCCGACGGTGATGACGGCCCCGGCGGCCAGCCCTTCGTCGCCCAGCCGCAGCGCCGGGTCCAGGGCACGCACGCGCGTGCCGGTCAGCTCGGCGAAGCGGGCGGCGCCCTCGGCGTGGTCCGGGTGGCCGTGCGTCAGCAGGGTCAGGGCGACCCGCTTGCCGGCCTCCCCGGCCGTGTCGACGACGGTGCGCAGGTGGCCCTCGTCCAGTGGGCCCGGGTCGACGACGACCGCGAGCTCGGAGCCGGGCTCGGAGAGGATCCAGGTGTTGGTCCCGTCCAGGGTCATCGCCGAGGGGTTGGGGGCCAGGACGTTGACGGCCCGGGGGGTGGCGGGGCCGGACAGGGCCCCGCCGCGGGGCCGGCCGGGAAGGGCTGCTGCGTCCGTCATGCGGGGGCTCCACCGGTCGGGAGGGTCGGGACGTGCTTGGTGAACTCGTCGTGCCCGGGCCAGGAGAGCACGACCTCGCCGTCCACCAGGCGGGCGGTGGCCAGGACGGGCGTCAGGTCCCGCTGCGGGGCGGCGGCGAGCACGTCGGCCGCCGTGGCGTACGGGAGCAACTGGCGCAGGGTCGCGATGGTCGGCGGCATCATCAGCAGCTCGCCCCTGTCGTACGCGGCCGCCGCCCGGCCCGGCGCGATCCACACCGTGCGGTCGGCCTCCGTGGAGGCGTTGCGGGTGCGCTGCCCCTCGGGGAGGGCGGCGACGAAGAACCAGGTGTCGTAGCGGCGGGGCTCGAACTCCGGGGTGATCCAGCGTGTCCAGGCGCCCAGCAGGTCCGAGCGCAGGACCAGGCCCCGGCGGTCGAGGAACTCGGCGAAGGACGTCTCGCGGGCGACCAGGGCGGCGCGGTCGGCCTCCCAGTCGTCGCCGGTGGTGTCGCCGGCCACCGAGTCGGGCGTCGGGCCGGCGAGCAGGACGCCCGCCTCCTCGTACGTCTCCCGGACGGCCGCGCAGACGATCGCCTGGGCCGCCGCCTCGTCCACGCCCAGCCGGTCGGCCCACCACGCCCGCGACGGGCCCGCCCAGCGGATGCGGCGGTCGTCGTCGCGCGGGTCGACGCCGCCGCCCGGGTACGCGTACGCGCCTCCGGCGAAGGCCATGGAGGCGCGTCGGCGCAGCATGTGGACGGCGGGGCCGGTGCCGGTGTCCTTCAGGAGCATGACGGTGGCCGCGCGCCTGGGGGTCACCGGGGTGAGGGTGCCCGCCGCGAGCGCGCGGATGCGGTCCGGCCACTCGGGGGGATACCACTGACCATTCGCCATGGCCGGAGGCTATCCCGTGGCGCGCGGATGTTCGAGAGGTACCCGTGGGCCAGGACCTGTCGTCGAACTCCCGTCGCCCGCCGGAGGGCGGGCCCGGCGGCGCCGGGTGCGTGCTCCCGGCGTGCCGGGCGCCGGCCCCGTACCGGATGTGCCCGGGTCCGCGCCCGGCGCGGCGAGGGTGTGTGCGGGGCGGCGCGGGGCAGGCGGGAGCCCGACGGCAGGGCCTAGGCGAGCTCCACCTGGATCTCGACCTCCACCGGCGCGTCCAGCGGCAGCACCGCGACGCCCACCGCGCTGCGCGCGTGCACGCCCTTGTCGCCCAGGACCGCGCCCAGCAGCTCGCTCGCGCCGTTGAGGACCGCGGGCTGGCCCGTGAAGTCGGCGGCGGAGGCCACGAAGCCGACCACCTTCACCACGCGCGCGATGCGGTCCAGGTCGCCGGCGACGGACTTCACGGCGGCCAGGGCGTTCAGCGCGCAGGTGCGCGCCAGCTCCTTGGCCTCCTCCGGGGTGACCTCCGCGCCGACCTTGCCGGTGACCGGAAGCTTGCCGTCCACCATCGGCAGCTGGCCCGCGGTGTAGACGTACGGACCGGACTGCACGGCCGGCTGGTAGGCGGCGAGCGGCGGGACGACCTCGGGCAGGCTCAGGCCGAGCTCGGCCAGCTTCGCCTCGACCGCGCCCCTCACTGCTTCTCCCGCTTCAGGTAGGCCACGAGCTGCTCGGGGTTGTTCGGCCCGGGAACGACCTGGACGAGCTCCCAGCCGTCCTCGCCCCAGGTGTCCAGGATCTGCTTCGTGGCGTGGACGAGCAGCGGAACGGTTGCGTATTCCCACTTGGTCATGCGGCCGACTCTAGCCCCTGCCCGAGGGGGGCCGGATGGCCGACCACGCCCCCGTTGTCCACAGCCTCACGCCCGGTCCGCGGCCGGACTGGTTACGCTCGAAGACGTGAGCAGGCTCCAGGTCGTCAGTGGCAAGGGCGGAACCGGCAAGACCACGGTGGCCGCGGCCCTCGCGCTGGCCTTGGCCACGGAGGGGAAGCGGACGCTTCTCATCGAGGTCGAGGGCCGCCAGGGCATCGCGCAGCTCTTCGAAACGGAGGCGCTGCCTTATGAGGAGCGCAAGATCGCCGTCGCTCCGGGGGGCGGGGAGGTGTACGCCCTGGCCATCGACCCCGAACTGGCGCTGCTGGACTACCTCCAGATGTTCTACAAGCTGGGGGGCGCCGGACGGGCCCTGAAGAAGCTCGGCGCCATAGACTTCGCCACCACCATCGCGCCGGGGCTCAGGGACGTCCTGCTGACCGGAAAGGCGTGCGAGGCGGTCCGGCGCAAGGACAGGACCGGGCGGTTCGTCTACGACTACGTCGTCATGGACGCGCCGCCGACCGGACGCATCACCCGCTTCCTCAACGTCAACGACGAGGTCGCCGGGCTCGCCAGGATCGGGCCGATCCACAATCAGGCGCAGGCCGTGATGCGGGTGCTGAAGTCGCCGGAGACGGCCGTGCACCTGGTGACGCTGCTGGAGGAGATGCCCGTCCAGGAGACCGCGGACGGCATCGCCGAGCTGCGGGCGGCGCGGCTGCCGGTGGGGCGGATCATCGTGAACATGGTGCGGCCCGGGATGCTGGACGCGGCCGACCTGGAACTCGTGCGGACGGTCCCGCGTTCCTCCGTCGCGCGGGCGCTGTCGGCGGCCGGGCTCGGCGGGGCGCGGCGCGGCGGGCACGCCGAGCGGCTGGTGGACCCGCTGCTCGCGCAGGCCGAGGAGTACGCCGAGCGCCACACGCTGGAGCAGGAACAGCGGGCCGTGCTGGGCGAGCTGGGCCTGCCGACGCACGAACTGCCGCTGCTCGCCGACGGCATGGACCTCGCGGGGCTGTACGAGACGGCCCGCGAGCTGCGCGAGCAGGGGGTGTCATGAACCGGCGAGCGAGGCCGGCCGCGCACGGGCGGGCGCGGCCCGCCGGGAGCCGCCGGGCAAGGCCTGGCACGAGTGGGAAGCAGGGGATGTCATGAGTCGTCCGGACCCGGCGCACACGCCCGACCCGGCCCGTCACCGCCTCGCCCCCATGCGCGTGCTCGACCTCGATCCCCTCATCGAGGACCCGCGGACCCGGATCGTGGTGTGCTGCGGCTCCGGCGGGGTCGGCAAGACGACGACGGCGGCGGCCCTGGGCCTGCGCGCGGCCGAGCGGGGCCGCAAGGTGGTGGTCCTCACCATCGACCCGGCCCGCCGGCTCGCCCAGTCCATGGGCATCGACTCGCTGGACAACACGCCGCGCCGGGTGAAGGGCATCGACGACTCCGCGGGCGGCGAGCTGCACGCGATGATGCTCGACATGAAGCGCACCTTCGACGAGATCGTCGAGGCGCACGCGGACCCGGAGCGGGCGGCCGCGATCCTGGGCAACCCCTTCTACCAGTCGCTCTCGGCGGGCTTCGCGGGCACGCAGGAGTACATGGCGATGGAGAAGCTGGGCCAGCTGCGGGCCCGCGACGAGTGGGACCTGATCGTGGTCGACACGCCGCCGTCCCGTTCCGCCCTCGACTTCCTGGACGCGCCCAAGCGGCTCGGCTCGTTCCTGGACGGCAAGCTGATCCGCGTCCTGCTGGCCCCGGCGAAGGTCGGCGGCCGCGCGGGCATGAAGTTCCTCAACGTCGGCATGTCGATGATGACCGGCGTGCTGGGCAAGGTGCTCGGCGGTCAGCTGCTGAAGGACGTCCAGACCTTCGTGGCCGCGATGGACTCCCTGTTCGGCGGGTTCCGGACCCGCGCGGACGCGACGTACAAGCTGCTCCAGGCGCCCGGTACGGCGTTCCTGGTGGTCGCCGCCCCGGAGCGGGACGCGCTGCGCGAGGCCGCGTACTTCGTGGAACGCCTGGCCGCCGAGAAGATGCCGCTGGCCGGTCTGGTACTCAACCGGGTCCACGGCAGCGGCGCCGCCGGGCTGTCGGCCGAGCGGGCGCTGGCCGCCGCGGAAAATCTTGAGGACTCCCGCATTGTGGATCAGAAGGACGGGAAAGCTGGATTTCGTAACTCCCCCGACACGTACGACAGTTCAGCCTCGCCCTCATCCGGCGCACCGGATCCCGACGGTGGCTCCCCCGCCGTGACGGACCCGGCCGCGGCGGCCGACGTGAACACCGGCGCCGACGCGGAGGACGCGAACGCCGACGCCGCCGGCGCGGAGCGGTCCGCCGACGCCGACGTCGACCGGCTCACCGCCGGCCTGTTGAGACTGCACGCCGAGCGGATGCATCTGCTCGCCCGCGAGCAGCGCACGCGTGACCGCTTCACCGCGC
Source organism: Streptomyces sp. NPDC052701 (assembly GCF_040678355.1). Lineage (NCBI taxonomy): Bacteria > Bacillati > Actinomycetota > Actinomycetes > Kitasatosporales > Streptomycetaceae > Streptomyces > Streptomyces sp. NPDC052701. The sequence continues at coordinate 97,879 of NZ_JBFATO010000011.1, read as the reverse complement.
TCCACCCCGAGGTGGCGGTGGCGGAAGTGGCCGCGCTCCCCGGCGACGTGCACGACCTCGCGGGACTGCGGGACATCGGCAACCGGCTCGCGGCCAACCGGCCGGAGCTCCCCCAGACGGGCGTCTGAGGAGCGCGGGCGGCGCCCGGGGAGTACCCGTGCGGCGCGACGGCTGGAGTCCTGGCGGGCCGGGGGCGTCCGGGAGACCGGGTGCGCCCGGAAGGAGGTGGGGGAAGGCCCCGGAAAGGGTCGGTCCCGCAGGCAGGTGCTGTCCGCCGCGCAGTCCCGCGGGCGCTGCCGCACGAGGAGGGCGGCTCGCGGGCGAACCCACACGACCTCTAGCAGGCAAGCCAACACGACCCCTCGCAGGCGAGCCCACGCAACCCCTCGCGGGCGGACCCGCTCGAGAAGAAACCCGCAGGAGACCCACGGAGTGCCCCGGACAGGCCCGGAGAAGGTCCGGAAAGGGCCCCGGAAGGCCCCGGCACGGACCGGCCGGGCCCCCTCAGCTCACCGCCGCGTAGTTCTCGTACACCTCGTCGTCGTTGAGCGGCACGACACCGGTGCCCCGCTCGTACTCCGTACGCGCGGTCTCCAGGAGACGGCGCCAGGAGGTGACGGTCGGCCGCCGGCGCAGCAGCGCGCGGCGCTCCCGCTCCGTCATGCCTCCCCACACGCCGAACTCGACGCGGTTGTCCAGCGCGTCGGCCAGGCACTCCGTGCGCACCGGGCATCCGGTGCACACCGCCTTGGCCCTGTTCTGCGCTGCTCCTTGAACGAACAGTTCATCCGGATCGGTAGTGCGGCAGGCCGCCTGCGCACTCCAGTCGGTTACCCAGCCCATACCGGCGCCGTCCTCTCCCGAATCGAGGCTCCCCCACGGCGGCAGCGGCATATTCACCGCCGCCAGTTGAGGACGTTACGGAAGGTGGGCACAGCGCAACACCCCCAGCGGGCCCAATCTTGAATGGTCCGAACGGACTATGGGTAAGCGGCAGATCACCCGGGGGAGTGAGCTGGCGACATATGCGTCGATCCCGGCAAACCAGGACAGTTAAGTTGCGCCACAACGGACGCCGGATGACACACAAGGCGGATTCGGACACGCATTCATCAAAAAAGTCGTGTGTCATCCGGAACGCTTCGGCGTCACCGGACGTATGGATACGTGACCTCACCGCCGTGACAGTTGAGAGCAGCTTAGGCCAATGCCTGTGCGCCTGTCCGGCGAACGGGAACGCGGCCGCCGGAGTTTGCCGTGCCGTCACCGGGGGCGGCCGGCGGGGCCCGTGGGCGGCCCCGCACCCCTGGAGGGAGGACGCTCCCTCCGTTCCGCCGTCTCCACGGATTAGGCTGCCCTCATGCCAAAGAAGCGCTCGGGCGGTGGCCTGTCCCCCGCACAGCAGGCCGCGAAGTTCCTCGGTGTCAGTGTGCTCTCGGGAGCCGTGCTGGCCGGCATCGCGCTGCCGGCCGTCGGCGTCCTGGGGCTGGCGGCGAAGGGATCGGTCGAGAGCTTCGACGAGCTCCCCGCCAATCTGAAGACCCCGCCGCTGAGCCAGCGCACCACGATCCTCGACGCCGACGGCGGCGCGATCGCCACGGTCTACTCGCGCGACCGCACGGTGGTCGGCCTCAAGGACGTCTCGCCGTACATGCAGAAGGCGATCGTCGCGATCGAGGACTCGCGCTTCTACCAGCACGGCGCGGTGGACCTGAAGGGCGTGCTGCGCGCGCTCAACCGCAATGCGCAGAGCGGCGGGGTCGCCGAGGGCGCCTCCACGCTCACGCAGCAGTACGTGAAGAACGTCTTCGTGGAGGAGGCCGGCGACGACCCGACGAAGGTCGCGCAGGCCACCCAGCAGACCCTCGGCCGCAAGATCCGCGAACTGAAGTACGCGATCCAGGTCGAGGAGGAGCTCGGCAAGAAGAAGATCCTCGAGAACTACCTGAACATCACGTTCTTCGGCCAGCAGGCCTACGGCGTCGAGGCCGCGGCCCAGCGCTACTTCTCCAAGCCGGCCAAGGAGCTGAACCTGCAGGAGTCGGCCCTGCTGGCGGGCATCGTCCAGTCGCCCAGCCGCTACGACCCGGTCAACGACGAGGCGGAGGCCACCAGGCGGCGCAACGTCGTGCTGCAGCGCATGGCCGAGGTCGGCGACATCTCCCGGGCGGAGGCCGACGAGGCGCAGCGAAAGCCGCTCGGCCTGAAGGTCAGCAAGCCGAAGAACGGCTGCATCACTGCGGTCAAGGGCGCCGGCTTCTTCTGCGACTACGTGCGCGAGGTCTTCCTGAACGACCCGGTCTTCGGCAAGACCAAGGAGGCCCGCGCCAAGGTCTGGAACCAGGGCGGCCTCACCGTCCGCACGACCCTGGACCCGCAGGCCCAGAAGTCGGCCCAGGAGTCGATCAAGAACCACGTCTACAAGAGCGACGACGTCGCCACCGCCGCGACCGTCGTCGAGCCCGGCACCGGCAAGATCCTCGCCATGGGCCAGTCGCGTCCGTACGGCTTCAGGAAGAACGAGACGCAGATCAACCTCTCCGTCGACCAGAGCATGGGCGGCGGCCTCGGCTACCAGCCCGGCTCGACGTTCAAGCCGATCGTGGCCGCCGCGGCCATCGAGAACGGCATGCCGCCGACGAAGGTCTACGCCTCGCCGTACCAGATGCAGTACCCGAGCCCGGTCCAGGCCTGTGACGGCAAGATCTGGAAGAACGACCCGGTCAGCCCCGCCAAACTGGAGAACGAGAACGAGTCCGAGGTCGGCCCGTACGGCATGAAGGAGGCGACCGCCAAGTCGGTCAACACCTACTTCGTGCAGCTGATCAGCGACATCGGCATCTGCCCGGTGACGACGATGGCGAAGAAGATGGGCGTCGAGCGGGCGGACGGCCGGAAGATGGACCAGGCTCCCTCCATCGCGCTGGGCACCCAGGAGATGTCCCCGCTGACCATGGCGAACGCGTACGCGACCTTCGCCGCGCGCGGCATGTACTGCACGCCGATCGCCATCGAGTCGGTCAGCCAGCGCATCGGCGACACGTCGAAGTCGCTGCCGGTCCCGAAGTCGACCTGCTCGCGCGCGATGTCCGAGACCACCGCGGACACCGTCAACACGCTGCTCAGGGGCGTCGTCGAGGACGGCACGGGCCAGCAGGCGGGCCTCGGCGGCCGGCCGAGCGCCGGCAAGACCGGTACGACCGACGAGCGCTTCGCGGCCTGGTTCGTGGGCTACACGCCGAACATGGCCGGCGCCGTCTGGGTCGGCGACCCGGCGCACAAGCGGAAGATGATCGGCATCAGCATCGGCGGCCAGTGGCACGACAGGGTGTTCGGCGGCCAGGTCCCCGGCCCGATCTGGCGCGACATGATGTCCGGCGCGCTGGAGGGCAAGCCCGCCCCCGACTTCAACCTCGTCCACATCCCCGACGGCGGCGACCGCGACCGCGACCGCGGCGACGGGAACGGCGACGGCCGCGGTGACGGCCGCGGTGACGGCGACGGGAACAACGGCGACGACGGGAACGACGGCGACGACGGCGGCTTCATCGGCGGCCTGATCGGCGGCGGCACCGGCGGCGGGACCGACGGCGGGACCGACGGCGCCTTCCCGAGGCCCTCCTTCTCCCTCCCGGAGAACTTCTTCCAGGGACAGGGCAACGGCGGCAACGGGAACGGGGGCGGACGCGGCTGACCCGCGGACCCCGGGAACGGCACCGGCCCCTTCTTCCGTACGGCCGTACGGAAGAAGGGGCCGTTCGGCGCGGGGCCGGCCGCCGTGCCGGGCCGCCCGGCGTCCGGGGCCGGCCGACGTCCGGGGCCGGCGGCGCGGGTCAGCCGGCCAGCAGCTTCTTGACCGCGGCGGCGACGCGGCCGCCCTCGGCCTGCCCGGCCACCTTCGGGTTCACGATCTTCATGACCGCGCCCATGGCGCGCGGCCCCTCGGCACCGGCCGCCTTCGCCTCCTGCACCGCCTGGGCGACGATCGCGTCCAGCTCCTCGTCCGACAGCTGCTTGGGCAGGTACGCGGCGAGCACCTCGCCCTCCGCCTTCTCCCGCTCGGCCTGCTCGCCGCGACCGCCCTGCGCGAAGGCGTCCGCGGCCTCGCGCCGCTTCTTCGCCTCGCGGGTGATCACCTTCAGGACCTCGTCGTCGGAGAGCTCGCGCTTCTCCTTGCCCGCGACCTCCTCCTTGGTGATCGCGGCGAGCGTCAGCCGGAGCGTCGAGGAGCGGAGCTCGTCGCGCTCCTTGATCGCGGCGTTGAGGTCTTCCTGCAGCTTCGACTTGAGCGTGGTCATGCGGTCGATTGTCGCAGGTGCGGGAGGAAGGACGCCCGCAGATTTAACGGGCGTGGCCGCATGCCCCGGTTCCGGCGGCCACGGAAGCGGGCGGTGGGGGACCGCCGGGCACGGGCACCGTGACGGTCTGACACGATGGGCGTATGCGCGCGCGATACGGAGTGCCCCTGGGAATCGCGGCGGCTGGTGCCGCCGGTCTGTTGTACGCGGCGGGCTTCGAGGCCCGCTTCTTCCGCCTCCGCCGGGTCACCGTCCCGGTCCTGCCCTCCGGAATGCGGCCCCTGCGCGTGTTGCAGGTCTCGGACATCCACATGGTCGGCGGCCAGCGCAAGAAGCAGCGCTGGCTGCGCTCGCTGGCGGGCCTGCGCCCCGACTTCGTGATCAACACGGGCGACAACCTCTCCGACCCCGAGGGCGTGCCGGAGGTCCTGGACGCGCTCGGCCCCCTGATGGAGTTCCCGGGCGCGTACGTCTTCGGCTCCAACGACTACTACGGCCCCAAGCTGCGCAACCCCGCCCGCTACCTGGTCGAGAAGGTGCAGGGACGCCACGGCCTGAACGGCAACCCGCCGGCCGTGGGCGTGGTCCACAACCCGTGGGAGGACCTGCGCGACGGCTTCGACGCGGCGGGCTGGCTGAACCTGACGAACACGCGGGGCACGCTGAAGATCGACGGCGTGTCGGTCGAGCTGACGGGCCTGGACGACCCGCACATCAAGCGGGACCGGTACGCCGAGGTGGCGGGCGGCCCGTCGGGCACGGCCGACTTCGCGATGGGCGTCGTCCACGCCCCCTACCTGCGCGTCCTGGACGACTTCACGGCCGACGCCTATCCGCTGATCCTGGCCGGCCACACCCACGGCGGCCAGCTCTGCATCCCCTTCTACGGCGCCCTGGTCACCAACTGCGACCTGGACACGGACCGTGTGAAGGGCCTGTCCACGCACACGGCGCGGGGCCGCACCTCCTACCTCCACGTGTCGGCGGGCTGCGGCACGAACCGGTACACCCCGGTACGGTTCGCGTGCCCGCCGGAGGCGACCTTGCTGACGCTGGTGGGACGGGAGCAGCGGGGCGACCGGTAAGGCGCCGGCAGCGCCACCGGCACCGGCAGCCACCCGGCGTCTCACCCGAGGCGCCGGGTAACCCACACGGCCCGCCCGCATCGCCCGATATGTGCGTTCTGCCTAGCGTGAGGGCATGACCGCCCCGATACCCAGGGACATCCCGGGCCTCCCCGCGATTCCACGCCCGCACACGCTGCTGCCCGCCCCCGTCCCCGCGGCGGCCGTGATGACGCCCGTACGCCGGCCCCTGACCGCCGTCCTGCGCCTGCTGACCGCCCTGACGGCGGCCACGGCCGTGGCGGTCGAACTGCTCCTGGACAGCCCGGCCCGGGTCCTGAGCGACTTCGCGGTCCAGAGCGCCCTCCTGCTGGCCCTGGTCCTCGCCGTCGCGGCCCGCCGCTCCTGGACGGCCCGGCGCCCGCTGCCGGAAGCGCTGACCGGGGCGGCCCTGCTCTACGCGGTGATCAGCGGTCTGGTCCACCACCTGCTGCTGGCCAACCCGGCGAGCCCCTTCGCCGTGGCCGGCCGGGCCGCCGCCGACCCGGCGTGGTCGATGACGGTCGCCCAGCACATCCTGCACACGGCCGTCCCGGTCGCGGCCGTACTGGACTGGCTCCTGCTGTCGGCCCCCGGCCGCCTGCACCTGCGCCAGGCCAGCACCTGGCTGCTGTACCCGATGGCCTACCTGGCCTTCTCCCTGGCCCGCGGCGAACTGCTCCTCCCCGGCGCCCCGGACCGCTACCTCTACCCCTTCCTGGACGCCGGCCGGCACGGCTACAAGGTCGTCCTCGGCAACGCCCTCCTCCTGGGCCTCTCCTTCTACGCCCTGGCCGTCCTCCTCGTGGCCCTGGACCACGCCCGCCCGAACCCCGTCCGCCACCGCTCGAAAACCGGATTTCGTCTCCAGCCACCAGTGGGCTAAAGTAAACGACGTCGCCGCGACAAGCGGCGACGATCGGGGTGTAGCGCAGCTTGGCAGCGCGCTTCGTTCGGGACGAAGAGGTCGTGGGTTCAAATCCCGCCACCCCGACAGAGAAACACCAGGTGAGGCACCTACTGAATTCAGTAGGTGCCTCACCTGTTTGGTCTGCGTGTCTATCTGCGTGACTACCGGCTCCCGCGTGTCTACGGCCGTTGTGGATCAGCGCCGAAGATCCCGTCCATGACCACGGCGCCGGTCTGGATCACGGGCCGGATCTGCTTCCGGTAGACCTCCTCGGTCACGGCCGTCCCGGAGTGCCCGACGAGCCGGGAGATCACTTCCAGCGGGACGCCGCGGTCGGACAGCAGGGACACGAAGCTGTGCCGGAGCTCCCGGGGCGTCCACTCGTCGGCGTTGATCCCGTCGATGCCCTTGAGCGCCTGGCGGAAGGCGCGGCGGACGTTGGCCGCGTCCAGCGGCTTGCCCACGGCCGAGGAGAAGACGAGCCCGTGTTCCTCCCACTTGTCGCCGGCCGCCAGCCGATCCCAGCCCTGATCCTCGAACTGCTGCCAGAGGGCTTCGACGCAGCGTGCAGGCAGAGCGAGCGTGCGCCGGGACTTCCGGGTCTTGGTGTCCCCGCCCCGCCGGACCGAGCGCCACACCGCGATGTGCGGAGGCTGCGGCGGGTCCGCGTCCGGCTTGCCCTTGAGGAAGACGTGGTCCCAGGTGAGCGCCCGCAGCTCCTCGGTACGAGCACCGGTCAGCAGGGCCACGACGATGTACGCGTACATCGAGGTCCCCTCGGCACCCTTGAGCACGGCCTCGGCCTGAGCGAAGGTGAGCGCCTTGGAGGGGCGCCCTGCTTGCCCCTGGGGCACCGAGCACAGCTCGACGACGTTGCGCTTCACCTTGTCCCGGGCCATGGCCCGCTTGACCGCGCGGTTGAGGCACGAGTGGATCGCCTGGAGGGTGCGCGTGCTGAGCGTCTTCGCCTTGGCGGCCAGCCAGCGGTCTACGTCCTCCGCGCTCAGGTCGCGGAGCTTGCGGGCACCGAGCGACGGAATGACGTGCTTCTGGCTCAGGAGCGTGGTGGTCTCGACGGTGCTGGGGTCAAGGCCCGCCAAGCCGTATGTGAGCCAGTCCGTCACCGCGTCCTTGACCGTGTAGTTGGTGGGCGCGATGGCGAGGCCGTCCTCGTGGTCCCGCAACACCTCCTTGAGCTTGTTCTTGGCCTCCGTCTTGGTCTTGCCGCTCCCCCGCTTGACGATCCGTTTGCCGCTCGGATCGAACCCGAGGTTCGCCGTGGCGATCCACCGTTGCCGTCTCTCGTCCCAGTGCAGGCCGCCGTCACCGCGGCTCCGACGCTTGGTCATCAGGCCGCCCGCTCCATCTGCTCCGCGATGAAGTCGCCCAGGGCGGAAGCCGGGATACGCCGGCACCGGCCGATGGTGACCGAGGGCAGCCGTCGCGTACGGATCAGGTCGTACACCGTGGACCGACCGAGCCTCAGACGGGCCATCACCTCGGCAACGGTGAGCAGTTCGTCATCGTGCACGGTCGGGCTCTCCTTCTGTGTCATGGGAAGCGGGGTGCGAGGACGCGAAGAGGGCTTCTGCGTCCGTGAGACCGGTGCCGGCGAAGACCCAGTGGGAAAGGACGAGCACGGTGTCCGGGTCAGGCAGTGGGTGGCCGGCCTCGGCCGCGCGTGCGCGGGTCAGGGCTTCGTTGTGGTCGGCGCGTTCCTGGCGGAGGGCGCCGAGGGTGACGGAGTAGGCGCGGGACTTGGTGGAGAAGTGGCCGCGGAAGCCGAGCATGTGGGCCCACTTGCGCAGGCGTAGTTCTTCGAGTTCGGGCAGGGCGCCGAGGTGCCAGCAGGTGAGGATCATGCGCCGGGCGTGGTCGGTGACGCCGGTGCCGATCAGGTCGGTGATCGGGTTGCGGATGGGGCGGTCGAGGGTGCCCGCGGTCTCGGCGCCCTTGGTGGCGTACTTGGCGATGTAGGCGGCCACGGCGCGGCTGGACAGTTCCGAGGTGCCCGCGAAGTCGGCCGAGCGGATGGGGCGGATGTCGAGCTGTTCGCCGAAGCGGAAGGCGTACGCACGACCGTCGAGGACCGGGCCGGGTGCCTCGACGAGCCGGGCCGCGGAGCGGATCGCGTCGGTGAGCAGTTCCGTGGTGGCCCAGGCCGGCGGAGCGTCCTCGGCACCCTCCGGGCCGTCGAGACGGATCACGGCGTGGAAGTGGACGGCGCCGCGCCGCTGGTACTCGGCGACCTTGGCGTAGGAGACCTTGAGGCAGTGGCGCAGTGCCGAGCGGCTGATGCCCGCGCGGGAGGCGAGGTGCTGGCGCAGGTAGGTGGTGAAGCGGCCCCACAGCGCCCCGGCGTGTGCGTTCCACAGGACGGCCGCGCGGTAGTCGTAGCGGTCCGGGTCCAGGGGCGTGCCGAGGGCGGGATCGTCGTCCGGGTGGAGGCATCCGCAGCAGCACCGGCCGCCGCCGGGGCGGTTGTGGACGGGGCCGAAGGAGGGGGCGGTGAAGGTGGCGAAGACGCGCGGGTGTTCGGCGACCGCCGGGCCGATGCCCTTGCCGCCGCTCAGGCCGGCCGTGACGAGGTGGAACGTGTCCTTGCGGTACACCTCGGCGCAGGCGGCGCACCGGGTGGCCCGGCGGTTGTTGCAGCGGATGAGCAGCTGTCCGGCGGGAAGGTCGCGGTCGGCGATCTCCCGGACGATCTCACCGGTTGCGGCGTGGACGTCGAGCCGGTGGCCCTCCATCCGTACGGGCCGCTCGCAGCCGCCGAGACGCTGGATCTGCCGTGCGTAGGAGCTGAGGTCGCCGTGCCGGGCAAGGGCCGCCAGCTGGCGGATGGCTCCGGACGGAGCCGCAGGGCGCATGTGCGGGTTCCTCCTTGTGTGGGTGGAAGTCCGGGCACCCCACCCGACTTGTCAAGGGGACTAGACAGCGCGAGCAAGTCGGGTGGGGAGAAGCCGGTGAAGTCAGCGGCTGTTGAGAACGGAGCGGACGACGACGGCGCAGACGGCGACGGAGGCAGCGGTGACGGCGACGGCGAAGAGCATGGAGACCAGGACGGCGCCGACGACCAGGGCCGCGGCGGTGCCGCCGCCGACGAGGGCGAGCGCGGTGCCAGAAGTGAGTCGGATGGCCGGACGAGCCGGCGCCGGGACGGCGGGGGCCGGGTGCGGAGTCTGAGAGGCCGGGACGGTGGCGGTCGGTTCGGTGGCGGTGAGCGGGGAAACCAGGCCGGTGGGCTGCGGCATGGTCGGGATCTTCGGCCGGAACATGAGCGTTCTCCCTTCGCGGATCACTTGACGACGGTGGCGATGACGGGGGCCAGCAGGCTGTCGGCGAGGAGGTAGCCGCCGAGGAGCAGCACGGCGATGAGCCACCAGGGCGGGCGGATGAGCTTGACGCCCAGGACCCCGACGACGAGCAGGGCGAGCCAGAGGGGGACGTCCATGGCGGTGTTCTCCTGTCAGGCGGAGCAGCGGTGGGTACGGGCGGCGAGTTCGGCGGCGGCGCGGTTGTCGTACTCGGCGGAGAAGTCGCAGCGGGGCGCGGTGCAGGCGGCCAGGTGCCGGTTGCGGCCGCGGTCGACGTACGAGGCGACGTTGACGGGGCCGATGCGGCGGACATTGCGAAAGCGCCGGTGCATGGTGGGGCTCCTCTCAGAGGTGTGCGGCGACGGACGCGGTCATGGACGGGGGCAGGCCGAGCCGGGTACGTACGGCGTCGGGGTCGGCGGGGCGGCCGGTGGTCGATCGGTGTTCCTCGGCCAGAGCCCGGACACGGTCGACGAGAGCGGGCGGAAGGGCGACGGCGGGAGCGGGCGTCGCGGCGGGAGCGGTGACCGGTTCGGGGGCGGCGGGTTCGGGGGCGGCGGGTTCGGGGGCGGGTACCGGTTCGGCGGACGGAGCCGGGAGGACGTGACGGTCGGCCTTGTCGACGGCGACCGGAGCAGCGTGCGGTTCCGCGTCCGTGTCCGTGTCGGTCATCGGTGCGGACGGCGCTTGGGGGCCGTGCGGTGCGTGGGCCAGCAGGGTTCCGCCGAAGAAGGCGACGGCGGGCCAGCCGGCCACCACGACGCGGAGCCAGGCGGGTACGTGGTCCAGGTCGAGGAGCCCGGCGGTGGCGACGTTGGCGCCGAGGGAGGCAGCCAGAGCTACCAGGAACCACAGCCGTGGTCCCCCGGCCGGGTGTCCGGTGCGTTGCCGGTCGCGCATCCGGCGCCAGGCGGCGACCAGCAGCAGGTCGACGCTGACCGGGTAGGCCCATGCCTTCCAGCCGCCCTGTCCGGCCGCTTGGGCGAGGTCGTGCAGGTGGGAGAAGGACAGGGCCCCGGCGATGACCGCCTGTACGAGCACGGCGTCTACGCGGGCCAGGTGGGCGCGCATCGGCTCTGGTTCCTTCCGGTTTCAGGCATGCGGGAGGTAGGGACGTGGCGTGAGGCGGTCACGCCGGCCATGGGAGGAGCGGGGACGAGGCGGCTACTCGGTCACCGGGCGAGCGGTGGGCGCGGCAGCGGCGGGAGGGACCGACCCGGCGGCCTCCACGGCGACGGCCGGCCGGAAGGGGTCGAGCCGGGGCAGTTCCGGCACCAGGGCGGAGGTGTCGCGGCAGACGGCCGCCGCGTCGTCGAGGGTGAGGTGCGGCGAGCGGACGCGGGTCCAGCCGCCGGAGGAGTCGCCGACGACGGCGACGCCGGGCCGTTCGGCCGGGATGGAGGTGGCGGCCAGGGCCGCCTCGGGGGCGATGTCGGCCAGCGCCATGTTCGCCGACGACTCGTCGTTGACGCGGTGGCAGACCCGGCCGGTCAGCTGAGCACGCAACATGGTCGCGCCCTTGCCGAGTTCGGAGCCGAAGCGCTGCCCGCACACCTCCAGGTAGATGCCGGCCGCGCGGCCGAGCTGGGCAAGGCGGATGAGCTTGGTGACCATGGCGTCCCGCCGCTTCTCGTCGTCCTTGCTCGCGGCGAGGAAGAGTTCGGCCACCTCGTCCACGACGACCACGACCGGCACCGGCCGCACGTCGTCCGGCAGACCCCACACGTCCGAGGTCAGCGCGGTGTCCGTACCGGCCCCACCGCCGAGGCCGATGAGGCGGAACCGCGCCTCCATCTCGGCCAGCAAGGCGTCGAGGAGGTCGTTCGCCCGGTCCGGGGTGTCGGCGAGCGCCGACAACCGGGGCGCGAACGGGGCCAGTTCGACGCCCCACTTGCAGTCGATGCCGACGAGTACGACCGGTTGGCGGGCCAGGCCGCACAGCAGGTTGCGCAGGTACACGGACTTGCCGGACTGCGTGGCGCCGAGGATCAGTTCGTGCGGCACGGTGCGGAAGTCCCGTACGTGCCATCGTCCGTCCTCCCGTAGTGCCAGTGGCAGGGAGAGGGGGCCGGTTCCCAGCGCGCGCCTGGCGGGCCGCACCTCGGCGAGCACGTCCCAGCCGATCAGGCGCAGTTCGAGCCGTCCCGGCTTGGTCGGACGGACGTGCACTGCGTGGACGCCCCAGGCGTGCCGCAGCCGGTCGGCCGAGGCGGTGAAGTCCTCGGGCGCCTGGCCGGCCGCCATGCGCAGCCGTATCACGAGCCCGGACCCGGTCGGCAGCGGCAGCGAACGGCGGGGCGGTACGGGTGCCGCCTGCCGTCCCATCATCCGGGCCGTGGCCCGGCGCACGGCCGAGGCGGGGACCGTCAGGCCGCAGGCGTCCATGGTCGCCCGGTACGAGACGAGCACCCGCAGCGCGACGACCGGGTATCCGGCCAGCCACCAGAACAGGACCGGCAGCCGACGGCGCAGTACCAGCAGCGCGGCCGCCGTCAGCAGGACCGGTAAGAACGTCCGGACGACATCGGCCATGGTGATCAGACCTCCGCCGGGGCCGGGGCGCTGACCATGACGGCGTCGGCCCGGTAGGCGATGCCGTGGCGGGTGCGCCCGCCGAACTCGCTCTCCCAGGGCCGGGCGACGAGGCCGGACAGGATGACCGGGGCGCCCATCACCAGTCCCTCGCCGATGCCCTTCTCGGGAACGGTGACCTTGATCATGTCGGAGCCGCCGGCCGCGATGAACACCAGCTCCAGCACCATGAGCCGCTGGTTGGTCGCCGGGTCCACGGCGACCTCTCCGGTCTGCCGGTCCCTCACCTTGACCTCGGGCAGCTTGGTGACGAGGAGCGTCGCGGCCGAGGTGTCCACGGGGATGACACGCATTCTCTGAACCTCACAAGGTCGGCAACGTCTGTTGATCGACGCCGCTTCAGGTTGGATACCCCCCTAGACAGCACAAAGGAGGGGCGCCCCCATCTGTCTAGGGGGGTTGACGGAAACCGTAACCCGACACCCCGTCAACTGTCTAGGGGGGTATACGGGTATGTCCCAGGAGCCGTGAGAGGCGCTACGGGAGGACCCAGTGAAGGGCGGTCGCGTCGTCGTGCGCCTTGCCACGGGGCCAGCGCCGACCGTCGAGGTCGCCGGCCTCCGCCTCCCGTACACGCCGGATCAGCTCATCCGGCCCGGAGGTGTCGAGGATGGTCAAGGCCTCGCGCCAGTCGGCGAGTTCGAAGCGGTCGACGAGCCGCGTCGCGCCGTCGCTCAGCAACGTGACGGACGCCAGGGCATCCAGCGGGACCTTCCCCGTCAGGGCGTGCTCGGCCGCCCGCGGATCGGGACCGGCGATCCAGAAGCCACCCGGCCGGTTGCGGAGTCCGGCCAGCGCATCCCGGTACTCGGCCAGCGCGGCGGAGTGTTCGGGTGAGCCTGTGGGCAGTGCGTCGACCGGCCCGCGCAGCCGCCTGCCGACCTCGTCCAGGCGCCGGTCGGTGACGACGTCCGTCGTCCCGTCCTTGCCGGCGAGGAGGAGGGAGGAGTCACCGAGCACGAGGTACTCCAGGACTCCCCCGCCTACCCGGGCGGCGACGACCGTACTGGTCGGGCCGGCCCGGTAAGCAAGGTCGCAACCGTCCTCGTGCAGGGACCGGACGACGCCGATCGAGTCGGCCAGGCAGTCGGCGAGCGGCCGGGCGGGTTGCGCCGCGATGCTGCGCAGCAGCAGGCCGCCCAGCGTTCCGGAGAACCAGGCGACGCCGTGGCTGCATCCGGTCTCGGCCCCGCTCACGCCGGCGCCGTCGAGCAGGACGGCCGCCCCCGGACCGGCGGCGGCGAAGTCCTCGTTCTCCCGCTCAGGCTTGGCGGGCCGGGAGGCAAGGGTGATCCTCACGCCGTCGTTTCCTCGTCGTGCCGGTAGAGGGGGCAGAGCAGTTCGACGGACTGCGGTTCGCTGGTCTCGGGGTCGTACTCGACTCCCACCAGCGTGGAGAACCGGTGCTCCCCCACCTGCCCCCACAGCGTGTTGAGGTCGGAGGAGAGCAACTGGACGACGCCGAGGGAGCCTTGCGTGTGGATGCCGGCGATGGCGAGCAGCGAGCCCCTGCCGTCCGGGCGGGACAGCCTGCCGAGGTATCCGACGTCGTACGGACGGGCCGGATCACTGTCCTGTCCGGACCGGTGCACCACCCCGGTACGCCGGTCCACCACCGTCCAGGGCCCGTCCTCCGCACGCTCCCAGTGCAGCACGGGATCCTGCGCGTACGTCTCCCACATCTCCTGGGACATGCGTGGCCCGCAGACCACGACCAGGCCGTCCCGGTTGAGGTCGATCTCACCGCTCACCGGCACGTGCTCCGAGATGACGTCGAGCCCGTACGACCGCGCCAGGTCCTCCAGGCGCTTGCCGGAGCTGACGTCGTCCACGGCGACGACCGTCCGCCCGCGCTCGTCGTCGCGCCGCAGCGGAGTGGCGACGGTGACGGCGCCCCTGCCGAGGAAGGCGCCCTCCGGGGCGGGACCGGTGTGCCGGATCTGATGGATCCGCCCGCGGCTCAGGCCGGCCTTCGCCGCGATCTGCGCGTACGACAGCCCCTGCGCGTGGAGGTCCTGCACCACGCGCCGGCGGAGGCGAGCCAGTTCGGTCACCTCCTGCTGCGCGTCGGCCAACCTGTTGGTGACCTCGCGCAGGAGCAGGTACGGATCGTCGATCGCCATGATGCGCTGCAGCTCGTCCGACATGACCTCACCTCCTAGCAGTACCCAGGAGTCTAGGGCCCTAGACGGTAGAGGCGGCAGGCGCCGTCCCGAGCGGACGCCGATCACGTAGAACCTGGCCCGCCGCCGGGGCACGCCCCGAGGGCTCACTCCTCACCGCCCACGAGGCCGCCGCGGGCCGCCGTCGAGCGCGGCGGGGTCACATGCCCTCCCGCGCCAGGTCGGCCCACACGCTGCGCCCGTCGGGCCAGTTCTTCACGCCCCAGTCCTTGGCGCAGGCGGCGATCAACAGCAGCCCGCGGCCGCCTTCTTCCTGACCGGTCACGTCGCACAGGTGCGGTACGCGGTCGCCACCCTGGTCGACCACCTCGATCCGTACAAGGTCGTCACCGAAGCCGACGACCACCAGGAACCATCCACCGGCCGAGCCGCTCAGTGTGTGCCGTACCGCGTTGGTCGCCAGTTCACTGACGATCAGGACTGCATCGTCGACCGGGCCCTGCTCGGCGAGCAGGGCGGCGACGAAGTGACGGGCCTGGGGCACCTGCTCGGCCAGGCCGGGGAAGGCACGGCACCATTTGGCGCGCATCCGCATGGAAGACTCCTCATCTTTGTCTAGGGGGCTAGACAACACAGCGGCAGAGTATTCCTGCGATCGGCGAGGAAGCTAGGCATCTTGAGGAATTATTCCTCTAGAGGGTGACAGTGCCTCCCAAGTCGCGGAACTCCCTCATCACCCGCAACAGCAGCTCCCGCACCTCGTCACCGAAGACCGCGGCCCGCTCGAAGCGAGCGAACATCTCCTCGTACGCAGCCAGCTCGGCGGGGTCCACCGACACCCGCTCACTGCCGAACGTCTCGATCACGACGGCTCGTCTGTCGCACAAGGTGAACCCGTGCCGAGGCAGGAGCGGCACCGGCCGACGCCACGGGATGACCCCGAGCCGTACGGTGCTCAGGCTCTCGACGGCCAGCAGCCGGTCGAACTGGGCGAGCATCAGCGCGGGACTGCCCGGCCAGGTCCGCAACACGGCCTCCGTCAGCACAAAGACCGACTCCCGCCCCGGCTCGTAGAGCACGCTCTGCCGCTCCACACGGGCAGCGACAGCCCGGCCGACCGCCTCGGGAGTCGTCTTCGGCTTACTCTCGAAGACGTGCCGGGCGTACTCCGCACTCTGGAGCATGGCCGGCAGGACAACGCACTGGAACGAACGCACGAGCCGAGCCGACCTGACGGCCTCGTCCAGGACCGACCCATCAGAAGTGTCGTCGGCGGATGCCTGAACGGAGCCCGCGGCAGCTTCCACGGCGGCCAGCAGATCACGCACCTCGCGAGCGGTCGAGTCGTCGAGGCCGAGGGCACCTGAGAGCCGGTCGAGCACGTCGAGGCTCGGAACCATGCGCCCGTTCTCGACCTTGGAAACGGTCGGCTGCCCCACACCGGCCCGCTGCGCCAACACGGCACCCGTCAGGCCGGCTTCCCTACGCAGCTCCCGAAGACGCGCCCCCAGCGCCTTCATCCGCTCCTGCCGCTCGCTCCCCATACCCAGGGTTCTACACCACAGAGCAGCAGCGATCAGGTGCACGATGCTCGACAAGCACCGGCAGCCCGAGCGTGATTCAAACTTTCTCTACTGGTTCAAGTGCCCGCGCACGGCGCGGGCGCGCGCCGCCTCTGCGGCGCGGCCTGCCTCCTGTCTGCGCCCCGGCTGGCCGCGCCCGGCGGCGCGCTGGCGAGCTGCGGGCATGGTGGTGGAAGACACCCTCTGTGGCTGGGGCGGTCGGCTCCACGGCTTTAGGCAGCCACTTTGGGGCGAGCCTCTAAGATCATGGCCCCAACGTCGTGCTTTAACGGGCAGGTCCACAGACTGCCCGACTCGCCGGAAGCTTACGGGGCCATGATCACTCGCCCCAAAGCAGCTCCAGCCCAAAGCCGTTCCTCCGACCTAAGTTGATCGCCTCGATCTACCGTGGGCAAGCCTCGATGAGGCATCCTTCTCCAGCAAGGCCGTCCGTGACGGTCACGGCCTCAGCAGTCACCAACGACAAGACTGGAATGCGCGTGAGCGAGCTCCTTTACCCAGAATACCGAAACTACGTCGACACACGGGTAGTCGTGAACAACGCAATGACGGCACTTCTTGCGGGTTCACGGCTAGGGGCCCACACTCTGCAGCTAACGTCAGGGTCACAAAGAACATTGAGCGAGTTGTTTCCGGCTGTAGAACACATCAATCGCTTCAATTTGCGCAGTGACGTTGCCCGTTCACTTCTCAATAATGCCGACCATCATCTAGCCTCCGTAGCTCTCCCTTACGCTCTGGCTACTCACGAAGACTTCGTGATGGCAAGCATCAACCTACTGCGCAATGAGGGGATACCCATCCAAGCAGGTGGAAAGCCCATCAAAGCATGGAACATGCACACGGCGCTCTTCGACTCAGCGCAGCATCCCCGCCCGACCGACTGGCTTGAGAGCTTTGATCTTCTGCGCGAGATCAGGAATTGCCTGGCCCATGCAGGAGGAAAGGCGCAGACTCGTCTCACCGACCACATCGCGGCGATGGGAAATACTTCCATCACAGGTTGGCAGCGACTTAACCGCCAGCACCCAAACGACGTAATCCAGGCTGGCGCAGTAAAGCTGATTGCGGAACACATCTTCACCGCATTCGCCGTCACCAAGCATCTCGGCCGCGAGATTAACGCAGCATTGACAGCAGCGCTTCCTGGGGCGTCGTGGGCCCGCATTGCCGTCGAAGACTTTCACAGCACGACATCGAAATTGAGGAATTCGTCAGCATGGCGTCGCGGTTTGGTCGGATACGCTCGCGTCAACTACGGAAAAGCGAAGCTAACAGAAAATGAACTCGAACAAGCAGCGCGATCTCTCAACTACTGGACCTTGACCAGATGGGAATAGTGACTGTGGTCCAGAGGAGGAAAATAGGGGGCTCTTCCTATTGAGCTACATCCGACTAGGTCGGAGCCGGGACTCGAACCCGGGTCTCCCGTCTTTCTGTGGAAGTCCTGGTCATGAACCATCGGAAGCCGAAACTTCAGATTTCCTGGCGTCAGGGTAGCACACTCGCCGCGCCTCGCGGTCGACGAACTGACGTGCAGAGCCTCGGACTCAGAGCGGCCGGGCGAGCGACCCCAGTCGCCAGGCAACCCAAGCTGTTCAGCTCACCCAGCATGCGGGCACGCACGAGCGCCCTCCCGGGCCGTCCTGGGGCCGTGGAAGGACGCTCGTTGGTAACCAACGCTGACAACTGCCGACAGCTGCGCCGCAGTTCAGAGCGGTGATCGAGTAAACGGCCGCAGGTCACGGCCGCCCGTGATCAGTTGTGGCTGCGCAGCAGCGCAGCGCGTCATCATGAAACATGGGGATTGATCTGGAGCTGCACTCGTCACGGCCGGCACGCAACAGCTGACGCAAGTCCCGCGCAACGCTCCTGCGGAGCTCCTACGGGCACGGCGACGCACTCGCCGATGCACTCGGATCGCTCCAACTCCTCCGAGTACCCGGAAGGCTCACCGCCGTCGATCCGTACGGGGACACGTTAATGAACGAGCAGGAGGCCACGGCCGCCCTCCAGGAGATCCACGGCTTGAGGCCTAGTTGCGCTGATGAGCGTCAGCTCGCTGCTGCGTGACAACGCCGACGGACAGCGGCGGGCAACCGCGCACACCCGCGGACCGTCGCAGCAGGTGAGAGTGGCACAGCCCCGAGGTCGAGGGCGCACCCAAGTTGCTTCAGGAAGAAGAGGTCGCCCCGTCGAGGTGCACCGCATGACCAACAAGGTCTCACCCACATCGACTGGCACTGGCCCGTAGCCCGGAACGACCGAGCAGAGACGGGTCAACTCATGCCGGCCTCGCCAGCACAACACTTGTCTGGCCGGCTGAGGACGAGTCGACATTGCGGAGCAGCCAGCGGCCGGGGTGTCGGTAGCCCGGTGCCCCAGCAGTCCCACCCAGTGGAGTTGACCAACTCCTCGTGCTGACAATGCCTCAGAGACTACGCTGATCTTGTCCGAGGCATGGCGCCCACGACGTAGCACATAGAAGGTGATTCGCCGACATGACAGATGATGCCCGCGAGGAAGAGCCGCTGCCTGACTACGACCTGGAGGATGAAGAGTCCGACGAAGAAGAGGACTCCGAGGAGAAGATCTTTCGCGACATCACCACTTACACAGTTGACTGGACGTCGACAACTGTCATGGAGCGAATGCTTAAGGGAGCCATCGACGTCTCACCGCCTTATCAGCGTCATCCCGTATGGAACCAGCAGAAGATCTGGAGATTCCTGGAGTCCTTGATGCTGGGGATTCCCGTGCCGCAACTTGTCCTAGCCACCAAACGAGGAGCCAAGGGCAAGTTCGTTGTCCTCGATGGGAAGCAGCGTCTACTCGCTATTAAGTTTGCGGCAGACCTTAACAGCGCTCCGACTTCACGCAAATTCCCTAAGCTCGAAATCCTTAGCGACTTTCAAGGGAAGAACCTGGAGCAAGTTCTCGCCGACGATAATCTAGCCGAATATTGGGAGAACTTGCTTGTTCAGCCCATCAGGACTGTCGTGGTCCAAGGGTACTCGGATGATCGCGCATTGCATTCAATCTTCCATCGTCTCAACCAAAATAGCGTCAGCCTTTCCTCCCACGAACTCAGGCGGGCGCTCAACTTTAGCCCATTCATGGATTGGCTCGACCATTTTTCGGCCGACTCAATTCAGGTACGTCGAGCTCGACGCATCCCCCATGCCGATTTCCGTATGCGAGACGCGGAGATGGTACTGCGGCACTTTGCCTTCGCCCGTCGCTTCGGTTCTTATCGGGGAAATCTGCGAGCCTTTCTAGACGAGGAAGCAAAATCGGGTGGAAAGCATTGGTCATCACTAGAGTCGAACTATGCAGCGATGGGCAACGAATTGAACGCCGCTATTGATGCCTCGTTCGATATCTTTGGAGCCCATTCCTTTTTTAGGTTTACACCCAACGGCTACATCAAGCGCTTCAACGCACCGTTGTTCGACGTAATGACGGCAAGCCTACGCGTTCCAGAGATCAGGCGCGCATGTTACGCGTCTGATCATCTGCAGCTCAAGCGCTCAATGGAAGAACTTTGCGTTCTTTCCCCCTTCGCGCAATACGTCACCTCCACGACCAAGTCGACAGAGGCAGTCAGAGGACGCTTTCAACTGTGGTCCAAGATGATTGGAGCCACAACGAGCTTGGATGAGGGATATGTCCTCGACGCAATGACCGGTGGACAATGGCAAGCGTAACAAGACGCCTCAAGAGGCTTATTGCTCGCGAGTCAACTCTCCGAGACCACCTTCTTGGCCCCTCGATGACATGGAACTCTAGCCAAGGCCTCCCACCTAGTGCTGTAGAAGAGGATAGAGCACTCGCGTACCGAGTGCTCATGCACGCAGAGTTAGAACGGTACTTCGAAGACTCTCTCCTCTGCTCGGTTCGCAGCAGTCTCCATATTTTCAATAACTGCAACGGGGCAATCACCGTGCCTGCGGCCGCTGCTGTGATTCATCACCAGTCGAAACTTTTTTTCGACGGCAAGAACGGCGCAACCTCTTTCTACCTAAGCAAGAGTCGCATTATGCAAGACATGCCCGTGCGTCTCGAAGCAGCGATTGCAGCCATCGAGTCTGGAGTCGTTGGAGGGAATAACGGAATCAAGAAGCACGACATCCGGAAGCTTGTCGGTTGGATCGGAATCGACATATCGGAAATTGATCCAACGTTGGTAGCGGCCTTGGAAATCTTCGGATCAGAACGAGGGGATGCCGCCCATCTAAGCCGACGAGAGATTTGGCGTCGATACCACCGGGGCACATCGGGAGGAAACCAACCTCGCGTCCGTCGCCTACCCGCACCTTCTGACGAGGTGACGGCAGTTAACGCGGTTCTAAAACTGCTCTCGGGCTTCGATCAGTTGATTCAACATCGCATGAGGCAGCTCATCTAAGAAGGAGGCGTTGTGCTGCAGCAAGATGGCGTGGAGGAACTCTGTGCTGCGGTAGAGGCATTGCGGGTGGATCATTCCACGGGGCTGCCGGCGCGACATCAGCCGATCACGCTGCTGTGGGGGCTCGGCCGTGCCGCCGCCGGGCACCCGAGGTTGGTGCCATGGGCCGATGCGCGCAAGGAGTTGCGCCGCCTACTGAGCAAGTACGGTCGCCCGGGTTCGGATCCCTCACCGGAGTATCCGTTCGTAGCCCTCAGCCGATCCCCGCTGTGGGAGCTTGATGGTGTGATCGGCGAGGTGCCGCAGGCGCGTGGTTCGAAGCTTCGGCAATGGCTCACCGCTCAGAACCCACGCGGTGGCTTGCGTGACAAGGTCTACAGCACAATGGCTGCGAACCCGGCGGCGCGCCACAGAGTGGTCGACGCGCTTCTACTCCGCTTCTTCGACGGCGAAGATCCCTCGCTGCTATTGCAGGACTGCCGACTGACCGACCCAGTTTTCGATGGGTTCGGAGCCGTGCCTGGCGTAGACGTGGGCCAGCCCTTTACAGACCGGCGAGCACTGGCAGCCGCGCGTGTCCATCGACCTAACCAGTCCGGCATCTGCGGCACTGCGGAACAGGGTGCGGAATCCATCGTAGTCTCGGGCGGCTACGAGGATGACGAGGACTACGGAGATGTGATCGTCTACACCGGCCAAGGTGGACGTGACCCCGACACCGGCCGACAAATCCGTGACCAGGAGCTCACCCGAGGCAACGCTGCCTTGGTCACCAGTCTGACAACCGGTACACCGGTGCGCGTAGTCCGTGGCGCCGGCGGTGAGCCGAAGTACTCGCCAACGACTGGATTGCGCTACGACGGACTTTTCCGAGTCGAGGACTATTGGGCCGAGCACGGACGCTCCGGCTATCTGGTGTGGCGCTACCGGCTCACCCAGCTTCCCCAGACAGCAGCGGCGTCGCAGCCGACCATGCCAGCTCCCCGTGAGCCGGAGGGCCGGCAAGCCCCTACACGTGCAACAGTTACCACCCAGCGCATCGTACGCAGCACCGCGGTAGCGGACTTCGTCAAACGTACCCATGACTACACCTGCCAGGTCTGCGATATTCGATTGGCTACCCCCACAGGGGCCTACGCGGAGGCCGCCCACATCCAGCCTCTCGGTCGCCCCCACGCCGGCCCCGATATCGCGGCCAACGTTTTGTGCCTATGTCCCAATCACCACGTGCTCTTCGACCTCGGCATGCTGACCATTGGCGACGACTTGACCATCACCAGCCGCGCCGGCGGTTCCCACCGAGAACGACTCCGCGAGGTCGCCACCCATCAAGTCGACCGCGAGTACCTCGCTTACCACCGCACCCGCCACGCCCAACTCCCCGGCGCCAGGGGCCGCAAGGTGTGACTTCGCGCACATCGCCTGGACTGGAATGTGCATTTTGTTGACTTTTGCACCCACCTCACCGGGGACCGAAAACCAGTCTCCGGTCTATGCACCCTTTTGTCCCATGCGGCATGCACATACGGGCAGCTCAGAGCCATCCGGTGGAAATCGCTTCACCGAAGAGCATTCCGTTTTATCCGGTATGCACGTAACGCTCTGGCCGCTAGCCATGGCTCCAGAGCGAAGCCATGATTGCGGCATCTAATCCCCCGCATTCGCCACGTCACCGAGTCGGCAAGCCGCACGTGACGCGGACGAACACAAGACGCCGCGGAGGCATCGACATGAGCGTGACGCAGGTTCATCCCAGTACCCCCACTCCGGCCGTACCTTTCTGGGTAATCACAGTGATCGTCATAGTGATCTTGGTATGGCCGGCTTTCGGTGAGACGACCGGTGCGCTCGCTAACACGCTGTCACTCGTAACGGCTCTAACCACGAGCGGTTACCTTCACAAGAAATCTGACCGCAGAGGCGTCCGAGACGTCCTCGGAAACGAATGACCCGCGCCCCAGCGAAAGCATTGGCCGTCACCGAGCACCGACACAGAAACAGAGTCGCATCCGCGGCCCTTGTTCAACATCGCAAACTGAACGCGAGAACACGCCGCTGCCCTGGAGGAAGAAGCTGATGCATCCGGCAGACCCTGTTCTACTCTTCGATGAGGACGGACGCATGTTCGTCCTCCATGAGCCAGCCCTCGCTAACGATCTGATCGATTCTAAGAACGAGTTCCACGAGGGCTACGACGGCCAGGGGCGTCCAGTTACAGCATGCGGAGAGCCCGGAGAGGTCTACCTGACCCTGGTCACCACAGAACCTCAGGAGGACGAACTTCGCGGGCTCGTGAACCGCTATTACGCCGTCTTCGCATCACGACATCCAACACGCATCCCACCCCAAGAAGACGACCTAGCAACCTTCATCCGAGCTGTATCGGAGGACTGGATCGAGGAGTAGGAGTACGGACTATGCGTGGACGGGAGACACGTTCTCGCCCTTAGTTAGCCCTCTGAACAGCAGAGAAGCCGATGCCGCAAGCGGCCTCCGGAGCCGGTGCAGTACAACT
Source organism: Streptomyces sp. NPDC052701 (assembly GCF_040678355.1). NCBI lineage: Bacteria > Bacillati > Actinomycetota > Actinomycetes > Kitasatosporales > Streptomycetaceae > Streptomyces > Streptomyces sp. NPDC052701. The sequence continues at coordinate 75,030 of NZ_JBFATO010000011.1, read as the reverse complement.
GTCTGACGATCAACACGGGCGCGGCCATTTGTCGCACCGTCCTGAGGGCTCTCGCGCGGCTGTGGGACTAACCGCACGAGTCACAAACGCCCGTCGAGGGCAGTTGGACAAAACAGCGCTTACAGACCTGTGGGGGCTTCTCGACGCGCTGGCGACGACGCTCGACGGTGGCTTGCAGCCTGGGGGCGAGTGCCGGCGCGCCGCCGCCGGGGGGCAGGCTGCGGCAGAAGCGACGGTAGCAAGCAAGGCGTGCCTCGGCAGCGTGGTGCTCGCGTTCCATTTCGCCCTCCACCGGTGGCTTCCCAGCAACCGTCAGAACTTCCTCGTAGCCCGTGCCGACTTTGCCGTCACCGGTGTGGACTACCAGCGCTGTCAGGGGCGGGTCTCCGCGACGGTATGCCTCACGGACTACCCGGCCCAAGACTGGAGTGATCCAGTTCTGCAGGAGAGCCTTGGTCCGGATGCCCGTCCTGCTCTGGATCTGCTCGCCCAACTCCTTGTAAGTGATCACCGCGTGGTACGTCTGCGCCACGCCTATCAGAATCGAGTACGCCTCCGCAGCCCAAGCTTCGCGCGCCTCCCGAGCGGTCGGCTTGGCGGCATCAGCCACACTCTCAGGCTCCCCCTGCGTCATCCCCCACCCCGCATGCTCTTCTTCATCGGTACTGTCACGCATCCTGCCCCATGGCCGGCGTGGGGCACCATGGCTCGGCTCGCGGTTACCGTCCTATGCCGACAGCAGCACACAACGGCGACGGGTCCGTGCACATGGCACAACTTCGAAAGCCGGGCCGTCTCACAGCCATGCCGCAGTGGATGGGCCGCCCGGCCCTCGAAGCCTTCGTCAGGGTTAGGACATCTGGCACGTCGTCCACAACCACCATGTCAAGGTCGAGCTCGACCAGTAGCGGGCAGTCGACGCATGATCGTCTCTGGGCCGTCCGAGGCCGCTCAAAGGCGACCGGTGACGACTATTAACGACAGTCGTAGAGAGCGGCAGCCGCAGGTCACTCATGTGGATCTGTGACACTGGTAGCACTATGCCCAGGCCTGGAGAACCCAACTCCTCATCTATGGGATCAGGCACCAGCATCACGCGCCGGCCATCGTGGCGTGCTCTGGTCGACGGACCCTGGCAGCGTGGGAAGGCCGGTGGGGGCGCAGCGAGGCATACGCGCGCCTGGTCGGTCGGCGCGCCCACCGTCGTGGCTGACTGTCCTCGGCTGAGGTTCGTGCCACAACCGTGCCAGATGCAGGGGTCAGCCACGGTCAACACCGGTGCTCTATGGCCGAGTACCCACCCACTTCCTCGTCTGGTGAAGCCGCAGCTCAGGCGCGAGACGCCCCAGCCTCTCTCCTAAAGCGGTGCTTCTGCACCTCCTTCATGGCGGGCGGAAGTTGGCGGACTGGTCCCTTGTCCACGCGGCGGCAGAACGAGGTGTACAAGTAGGGCAGAGGGACGGTATGAAGTGCTTCTTGATCCACATGTCCTAGAGGGGGGACGCGCATGCTCGGCAGCGGAAGGACCCTGAGCAGCTTCAAGGTCGGAGACAAGGTCACGGTCAAAGCGCCAAGCGACAGGCCCCTGTACCACCATGGGTCACACGGAACCGTCGTCACCATCGGCACCAAACGGGTCCATGTGAGGATGGACAAGGCCGCCTTTGAGAGCCACGACGGAGAGGTCGCGAACTTCCTCCCCGGTGACTTGGAACCTGGGCACGTTGGAACACCCAGAAACTCCGACCGCATGAACGATGCCTTCACCGCCCTCAAGCTCGCGGCAGGCACCGATCTCGTGGCCGTGGCGATGGAAGCTGGCATCATCACTGCCCAGCAGGGCGAGCAGATCAAGGCTGCATGGGCCAGCCACTTGCAGAGCTAACAAGTGCAGCAATGCCGCAGCCCAAGTCGCCAGGGTGAGTGTCTAACTGCGTGACAACGCCGACGAACAGCGGCGGACGAACGCGGACGTCTGCAGATCGCCAGAGCAGGTCAGGGGCATGACCGCCCAAGGTAGAAGCCCCGCCCAAGTTGCTTCGGGACGAAGAGGTCGTGGGTTCAAATCCCGCCACCCCGACGCCGTAGTACCAGGTCAGGGGCCTGATCCGCTTAGCGGGTCGGGCCCCTGAGTGGTTCCTGGGCCAATCTTGGGAGCTGTTTGGGAGCCGAGTACGCGAGACGACTCCCAGGAAGCACAGCGAGTCGGGCGGTCGGCATAGCAACCAGATCCCCTTGCAAGGCTGCCGCCCACAACAGAACCCGCGTGATCAAGCGGCCAGTCCTTGTCCAGAGATGATCTTCTACTTCGGGTTGAGGTGTCTGAAGGCGCATGCCCCCAGACCACTCCAAACGGTGGACCGTCAAGCGCCGGGTGCGCGGGCCCAGGGCCGCACGCCAGCCGACCTCCATATGCCTATCAGGCAAAGGTTCTCGCCCTGGTTCCCAACATTCGACTCAGCCCAACCAGCTCCCTCCGTAAAATGTCGTGGGTACAGAGCACGAGCTGCGGGGTGGGACTATGCACAAGACCGTACGGCTGGACCTTCTAGGGCTTGGCGACACAGACGGTGACGAGCTGCTGCGTCTCGGAGGCCAGTTGCGCCGCGCTTTCGAGGAGCTGGACGTGGTGGACGTACGGTCGGGGCGCTCCACAGGCGATATCACGAAGGGGGCCAAGAGCGGCGAGCTGATCGCCGCCGGGTCGGTTGTTATCACGGCCGCGACTTTCGTCCTGCGTCAAGCTCTTCTGCTCGCCGATACCTGGCTGAAGAACCGGCCTCTGCGTGGGATCAAGGTGGAACTGGAAGGCCGTGTGATCGAGTTGGGTGATGCCTCGGCTGCTGAGCGGGCGCGTTTGATCGACGAGTTCCTCGCTCACGGCGAGCCTTCAGCCGAGAGCCAGTCCAGAGAGTGCTCCGCCGAGCAGCCCTGACAACATGACCGCCCAGCCGCTCAGCAAGGGAAACCGTGGTGCCCTGCTCATCGGGACAGGTACATACGACCATCCGGGATTGTCTTCGCTCCGTTCACCCGAGGTGGACTGCACTCGCCTGGATGCTCTCCTACGTGACCCTGAGATCGGCGCCTTCGAGGTGCAGACCCTCATCGACTCCGACCGCTCAACACTGGAGCGGGCGATTGGCGAGTTCTTCCTCACCGCTTGGGGCGACGACGTGCGTCTCCTGTACCTCTCCTGTCACGGGATCGTGAGCCGTAGCGACAAGCTTCACTTCGCCATCCGTCAGACGGATCCTGAGCGGCCCGCCTACACGGCAATCTCTGCGGCATTCATCCACGACGTCATGGATGAATGCCGTGCTCGGAGCATCGTCGTGATTCTCGACTGTTGCTACAGCGGGCTCTTCCTCTCCGGAGCAAAGAGCGACGAATCGGCGAGATTCGAGGAGGCGCTGGCTGGCCACGGCCGCGTCGTAATCACCGCTGGCACTAGGTCACAGAGAGCCTGGGAAGGCCATCACCTCGACGCTGAGACCCCCGCGCCATCCCTCTTCACCGGAATGCTCATCGAAGGCATGTCCAGCGGTGCCGCCGATCTCAATGGCGATGGTGTCGTCACCCTCCAAGAGCTCTACCGTTATGCCTGCGAACGTCTCCACGAGGAGGGGGCCACGCAGACCCCTCGTATGGGTGGCGAAATGCAGTATGACATCGCGCTGGTCAAGGTGAGGAAGAAGCGAAGGCAGCGGTCCTCGCGAACAAACGGCACGGGCGGCCCGAGTCGTAGGACCACGGGGATCCGAGCACAGCGCAAGCCCGAGCCCTGGCAGACCCATGCAGCCTTCGGTCCTGCTCGGCAGCCCCTCCTGTCCGACGGCGTGCTGGTAGTGCATGAGGCATACAGGCTGCATGTGATCGACCCCGAGTCTCGGCGGCGGCTGCCTATGATCAAGATGTGGTATCCCGGCAGCCCCGCCCTTTATGGGGACACTGCCTACTTCCCCGGCAAGGGCGGTCATCTGCAGGCGGTCGACCTGCGGACGGGGAAGCGCCGTGCGTCACATCCGGTACCCGTCCGTGACGGATTGTTGGGCGCTTCGAAGGATGTATTGTACGCACCCACTCAAGACGGTCGCCTGCACGCCTTCGACCGGTCAACACTCAGGCTCCTCTGGTCGCTTCCCCCGAACGGACTCACAGTCGCCTCCGCACCGCGGACGGCCGCCGGATACGTGTTGTTCATGGCCAGTGAATCCAGGAACCCAGGCGGCACAGGCTGCGACGCAGATCGCATAGTGGCCGTCTCCGGAGGGCGTGAGGTTTGGTCTTACAAGGCCGAGGCGCCTCTTTCCGCGGACTGGGCGGTAACGAACCAGGGAATATACGTGGTCCTGCAGTCGAAGGAGTCTTCCAATTATCAGCAAATTGTGGCGTTGAACCCCGAGAACGGGCAACAAATTTGGTCTTTCAATACAAAATCCCGCCTCACCTCAGCTCCGGTCGTGGCGGACGGGCTACTGCTCTTTGGTGACACGGACAACCGGCTCGTGGCCCTCGATACAAAGACAGGGGCCCACCGATGGGATAAGGAGAAGAAGACCGACGGCCGTCTTCTCATCAGGCCATTCGTTGCGGGCGACACTCTCTTTACGGCCGACCGTGCCGCGAAGGTGACCAGATGGAAGCTCCCGGCAGGCCGAAGGATCCGATCGCATGACCTCCTTGTGAGTCCGGACCGCAAAGGCTCGCCAGCGCTCGGCGATGGCGTCGTGTACGTCACAGACTCCCGAGGTGACGTACACGCGCTGCCCATTTGAGTTCGCCAAACCGCTTCCACACAGGTGCGATGCGGGGTCACGGTCTCTCCCAGCCACGCCCCACACCAAGCGTTGCAAAGAAATCTCCTCGGCCTACCGCACTCCCAGTTCTTCGGCCTCGCGCGGTGCACCCAGCGCTCAGCAATCTCCATGTGCCTATTGAGCCAGGTCTGCCGACGCCCTCCCTGGCATTTGGCAGAACCACCAAGAGAGCGCCCAAGGCTCGTCACCGTGTCCCTTCGTTCGGTGCCAGCATCATCACGCGCCCGTCTGTCCCAGCCGGGCCGTTTCCCTACGGACGCGCAGAATGCCGTCGAGCACGCGAACCGGCGAGGTGGGAGACATGGCCAAACGGGCGTCGAGCGCGGCCTCCCAGCGATCTGTCAGACCAGCCATAAGGCGCTGGCGCATACCCGGTGTGACGTGGGCGTACCGCGCCGAGACCGAGCCGTCGATGTGCCCCATCCGTTCGTCCATGAGCACCTTCTCGGTGCCGAGGTCCTCCATAATCGTCCGGTGGGTGTGGCGAAGGCCGTGGGGCGTGAGTCCCTTGGCTATCGGGAGCCAGCAGGCGTCGGCCCGGTCGCTGGCACCCCGGCCCCGTGCCGGGACACCGGGCCACGGCTCGCCGAGTAGGGGCACCGGCCGTGGCTCCTGTGGTGCCTTCTTCGGGTACCAGCCGGAGACCGCAGGCGTGAACAACCAGGTCGCGAAACCGTTCCTGCGCCAGTGGGCGGCATGCTCCGGCACAACACCGCCTCGCACGAACCCGAGGTCCGCGATGGCCTGCTCGACCTTCGCGCGCGTGGCTTCGGCGACGCGTTCGGGGTGGTTGAGGACGTTGGACACCGTGCCCGTCGAGACGCCGGCACGACGGGCGACGTCGACGAGCTTCGCGCCCTGGTGGCCCCCAGTACGGGCTGCACCCTGCTCTCGGAAGACATAGGTCTTGCCGTGGCAGGGGCACGGCTTGGGCTTCGTGCGGGCGACGTGGTTGGCGACCAACGCGGACAGCCAGTCCATCGAGTCGATGGTGCGGTAGCTGTCGTCCTTCGGCGGGCAGCGCACCAGCTCCCCCGTGTCGAGCTCGTACAGCTGCCACTCGACCCGGACGGCTCCAGGGCGGACGAACGCGGTCTCCAGGCCGACGATCTCGCCCCAGCGCATCCCGGTGTACGCCTTGAGGACCACCGCGACGAACTCGTCGTCGCGGCCGGAGAGCAGGGCGGCGCGCTCGGCGGTCAGCAGGATGCCGAGCGCGTCGGTGACCACCTTCTCCGGACCACGGTCTCGGGAGCGACCGGCGCGCTTACCCCGTCCGCGCCTGCGAGCGGCCGGGTTGGACGTGATGAGGCCCTCGTCGATCGCGTCCTCGAAGATCAGGTGGAGCGTTGAGCGCCAGGTCTTGACGCTAGAGGCGGCGTAGAGGGCCTTCTCCTTCTTCTCCCACAGGTCGACGTCCGTGCGCAGGATGCCGGCGAGCGCCTTGTCCTCGAAGTCGGGGAGCAGGTGCTCCTCAATGTGGCGCTTGTAGTTCTGCATGGTCGAAGCCGCCAGGTCTTGGGCCTCGTACCAGCGGTTCGCGTACTCCCCGAAGGTCTCCTGGCCGAGTGCCGGGTCGCGCCAGTCGCCGCGGCGGTACCTGTTCTCGGCCTCGGCCGCTGCCCGTTGGGCCTCGCCCTTGGTGGCGAACCTGATCGCCTTGCCGTTCTCGTCGACGACCGTGTTGTGCTTGCCGGGCGCGACCTTGTACCGGCCGCGCCAGTAGCTTCCGCGCTTCTCCGCGAAACCCAAGTCCTGCTGTCCCCTGTTCCTCGTCCTCGGCTACGGCAGATGCGATCGAGTCAAGCAACAGCGCTGTACTGCTGCTGTCGACGCGGCGGGCGGGCCCGCAGGCGAGTCGCCGGTGCCACGGCAGGGCGGCGACGTCGCGGGGAGCCGGTCTGCGTACCGGGCTCGGAGAGCGGATCGGTCGCCCGCAAGGCTGTCTGCGCAGGCTGTGCCGGCCGCTCCTCGTGGAGGCGGATCATCTCGGCAAGGTGCTCGGCGGTGAAGCGGTAGGCGCGGCCGACCCGGGTGTGCGGGATCAAACGCCGTCGCGCTCGGTCCTTGACCCACCAGGCCGAGCAGCCGAGGGTGTCGGCGATCTCCTCGGGGCGGTAGAGGCGGGGTGCGGGGGTGTCGGACGGCCTGTGGGGGGCGGACGCGGGCGTGGGTCGGTGCAAGGGGCAACTCCTGGTCGCGAGGGCGGGAGGGATGCGTGGGCGGCTCAGGTGGCGCGCGGGCCCTGAAGGAGGGCAAGGGGTGATACCTGCAGGGCTTCGGCGAGGGCGACGCGGCCGTCGACATTCATCGCCGCTTGGCGGATTCGATGCGGGACAGCATCGTGCTGGACAGAGGCCGGCTCAAAGCGGTACATCACGCGGCGAGTGGGCATGGCTCAAGGCCGCGCTCCGTGCGAATGATTTCGGTGGTGTGAGCCGTCAGCATTCCTGCGGGCCTCACTTCCAGAGATCGTGTTGTCATGGCTCCACTTGTAGCGCGCATTCGCCGGTTTGGTTAACCGGCGATCGTCGGCTATGTTGCCCCGCGCTCAATCGGTGAGCGAGGCGGTCGGGGTGCTACGTAAGGCAGGATCCCCGAATGAGCCCCCACAGTAGAGACCCTCCCTGACGTGGGGTGTTGTGTTGTAGCTTCGCCGCTCGCAAGACGTCAACGGCTTGCCGATGTGATGCTTCTGGCTCGGGATGCAGGGCAACTATTTGGTCGACCGGCGATCGTGCCCTACCGTTTTCGCACCGCCCTCTCCGTCTCGATTTCCGGCGGAGTTTCTGCCGTGAGAGATTGCGCCGGTAAGGGCTGGACTTGCGCGCCGCGGGTGTGGCTATGTTGACGACGCCCGGAAAGCGCAAGCGGCCATCAACGCCCCGCGCCAACGGCCGGACATCCCCACCCTTCACACCCGTCCCCGCCCCCGACCGACGGTGAACCGTGGGCATCCAGCCCACCGGCCACCGAGTGAGGACCGCCCCTCTTGGCACGAATCCGCACCATCAAGCCGGAAGCCTTCGTCTCCGAGTCCCTGGCCTCTGTCTCCCTGACGGCCGAGCGGACCTTCTTCGGACTGCTCACCCAGGCCGATGACCAAGGGCGCCACCGCGACCACGCCGCGATCATCGCCGGGCAACTGTGGGTCCTGCGCCCGGAACACACGCCCGCCGCTGTCGAGAAGGACCTCGCCCAGCTCGCCGACGCCGGGCTGATATGCCGCTACAAGGGTCCGGACGACAAGCGCTACCTGCACATCGTCACCTGGCGACAGCATCAGAAGATCAACCGCCCCAGCGCGAGCCGTCTTCCTGATTGTCCGCATCACGACACGCAGGCTCGCACCGTGCCCCGCGTCGAGCCGCCTGTTGGAGTGGGCGTCACGGAGCCCGCACCAGGGCGTCACGGAGCCCTCCGTGACACCCCCAGGCGAAAACGCGAGACTGCGATGAACTCGGTCGCCGATGACGAAATAGCAGGTCAGAGCCATTTCAGTGAGCCCTCCGTGAGGCAGCGGGGAGGGTTCGGCGAGGGAGCGGTGACACCTCACGTTCCGGATCTAGGACCTAGGATCATGGATCTAGGAGATACCCCTTCGGGGGGCGCAAGCGCCCGCACCCCCCGCCCTGTCTCAGCCAACGAGCTCATCGCCGAGTACGCCGCCGCTTGCACACACCGTCCACCCAAGGATGTCCTGGGCCATCTCGGACGGGAGGCACGCAAGTTGCTCGAGGAAGGCATCGCGCCTGGTCACGTCCGGGCCGGACTCCACCTGCACCGCGCCAAGGGCCTACACCCCAGCACTCTGCCGAGCCTCGTGCACGAAGCCATGAACGGCTCCCCCACGGCACCGGTTGCCCACAGGGCGTGGACGAATCCTGCCGATGCCGAAGCCGCCTATGGAGGTGACCTCTGACCGCCACTCTCAACCGCGAGCCCCGCTGCGTCGGCCCGCTCGCCGACCGGCTCAACGGCATCCTTGCCGGCCGCGGCATCGACCCCACCACCGCAACCGCGGATGAACCGCCGGCCGAGCGGGTCACCGCCCTGGAACTGGCCGACGCTCGCATCCCCGCCCGCTACCGCCGTGCCCTGGCCGACCGCCCCGAGACGACCGCTTGGGCCGAGCAGATCGCCCGCTCCGGACGCCCTGGCCCCGGCGGGCCGGGCATCGCCGAAGGCCCGTCGCTGCTGATCGCCGGCCCCACGGGCACCGGCAAGACCCACCTTGCGTACGGCGCCATCCGCACCCTCCTCGCCCGTGGCGTCCGCCTGCGCTGGGAAGCCACCACCACCGCCGACCTCTACGCCCGCCTGCGCCCCCGGGCCGGCCACGACACCGAACGCGACCTGCGGACCCTGGCCCGGAGCCCGCTCCTGTTCCTGGACGACCTCGGCGCGGCCAAGACCAGCGAATGGACCGAGGAGCTGACCTACCGGCTCATCAACCACCGGTACGAGCACATGCTCCCCACCCTCATCACCACCAACCTTCCCACCGCCGAACTCCGCACCACCCTTGGTGACCGCGTCGCCTCTCGCCTCGCCGAAATGACCGACCGCGTCATCCTCACCGGCCCTGATCGACGCCGCCACCACCCCGCCTGACCTACATGAGGTCAGTCCTCGCACTCCCAAATCCGGAGGGCGCAGCCTTCCGGAAATGGGGACCGGCCTCGTCACCATCGGGGACCGAACCAGGGGACCGGGGCCCGGGGACCGGGGGGACCGAGGCCGGGGGACCGGGGGGACCGAGGCCGGGGGACCGGGGGGACCGAGGCCGGGGGACCGGGGGGACCGAGGCCGGGGGACCGGGGACCGGTCCCCAACGGCATGGGGACTAACCGGGACCGACGCAGCAACGCCGCGGGGACCGGGCGCCCAGTCTGGGGACCGATGCCACCGGAAACCGGGGACCAGTCCCCATCCCGAGAGTGACCAGTCCCGTTCGATTCCGGGACCGGTCCCCAACGGACTTATCGGATACGGGGACCGGGACCAGGTGTCCCCTCGATTTTCCGGTCGAGCGAACCGCGATCGACAGCACGCGGTCCCCGAACATGATGAGCCACGGGAGCCGGGGACCGGTCCTCGCCCTGGGACCGGCCCGAGGCACAGGACTACCCCGACCGTCCCGCACCCAGCCCTTCCATCCGTGTCAGCCCCGTCAACCGCAGCGCGAGGCACGGACCAAACCACCCGACCAGAGAGAATCCATGGACCAGGCACAGCACGAAACCGCCGACGACACCTGCTCGAAGACCACCTCCCTGGGGCCCCCGGCGGAGCAAGGTATGGCGTTGGACCGTCCAAAGGCCGGTCCAACGCGGAAGCCTCCGCCACCCCCGGGGCGGAGGCAGGGCCCCGGCGCGAGGGCGCACCGGGGACAGGGGTCGTGCGTGCCGCTGACGAGGCCGCGCTGCACCGTGTCGCCCGCCGCCGCGCTCACCAGGACGTGCAGCGCAAGGAGCGTGTCGACGTCCGCTACAGCCTCGACGAAAAAGCCGGGATCCTCGCCGAGGCCCGACGGCTCGGCCTGGCCGGTGCACACCTCGTCGGCGCCGTCGTCATGGCCCACCTCAGTGGCGACCTCATCTTGCCCGACCGACGCACAGCGACCGACGACCTGATCGACGAACTGGCCGCCCTCCGCACGCAGGTCTCCAAGATCGGCACGAACGTGAACCAGATCGCCCACCGCCTCAACTCCGGTGGCGATCCCCACTCCATGGACGCCGCCGTGCTCGCCGAGGCCGGACGCGTCTTGGCCACGGTCAGGCAGGCGGCCAACGCGATCGACGCCGCCGCCGACGCCACCGCCGATGTGGCCGCCACACAGCGCCGGGCGGTCTGATTGATCGCGAACATCGTCAAGCCCGGCCACAAAACCAGGGGCGTCCTCAACTACCTGTACGGGCCCGGCCGCGCCAACGAGCACACCGACCCCCACCTCGTCGCCTCATGGGACGGCTTCGCGCCCGACCCCGGCCGCGACCCCGAGGCCACCCTCGCCCAGCTCGCAACCGTCCTCGACCTACGCGTCAAGCAGGCCGGCCACAAGGCGCCGAGAAACCACGTCTGGCACTGCTCGATCCGCGCTGCCCCCGAAGACCCGATCCTGTCGGATGATCAGTGGGCCACCATCGCCCGGCGCGTCCTCAACGCCACCGGCATCGCCCCCGCCGGCGACCCCGACGCCTGCCGCTGGGTCGCCGTCCGCCACGCCGACGATCACGTCCACATCGTCGCCACCAAGGTCCGGGGTGACCTCCGCCCACCCCGGAACTGGAACGACTTCCTGCATGCGGACAAGGAACTCGTCGCCGTCGAGAAGGAGTACGGACTGCGCCAGATCCCGCGCGGTGATCGGACCGCCGCCAAGCGGCCCACCCGCGCCGAGCAGGAGAAGGCCCGCCGCACCGGACGTTCCATCACGGCTCGCGAGCGCCTGCGGACCTCCGTCCGCACCGCCCTGACCGCAGCCACCGGCATGGACCAGTTCTTCGAAATCCTCACCGGCACCGGTGTGCTGGTGGACATCCAGCACTTCCCCGCCGGTGACATCCGCGGGTACAAAGTCGCTCTCGAAGGCGACACCAACAAGGACGGCGAGCCCGTCTGGTTCTCCGGTTCCACCCTCGCCCCCGACCTCTCCTACCCCAAGATCGCTGACCGCCTCACCGCCAGCGACCCCGGCCCGGCGGCCCCGACCGAGTTCGACGCCTGGCGACGACTCACCCAGGCTGTCGACCGGATGCCCGACCACCTCGCCGACAGCAACGACGGGGCCGGACAGGCGCACATCGCCGTCCTCGTCGAAACCCTCGACGCCCTGCCCCTGATCGCGCCGACCGGCCTACGGCCTGAGCTCCTGCGGGCGGCTGCCGCCTTCGAACGGACCAGCCGTTCCCGCGTCCGGGCCCGCCACCAGCAGGCCCAGGCCACCCGGCGGGCAGTGAAGGCGGTCCTGCGAGTCCCCCCGCCCAAGGACGGAGCCCTCCTCGCGATCCTTCTTGACGCCGTGCTCTTGGCGATCGTCGCCACCCAGCACTGGCACCGCACCCGCGCTCACCACCAGCAGGCCGAAGCAGCCCGCCAGGCGGCCGAGCACCTGCGCCGCGCCTACCAGGCCGCAGCTGCGGAGCCACTGGCCGTGCTCCAGCAGCGTGGAACCCGGCTGGCCAAGTCGCTTCGCCGCCGCCAGGCAACCATCCTCCGCCAAGCGCTCCCGGAACTGGCGGACGAAATCCTCGCGGAGCCCGGGTGGCCCGCCCTGGCAGCCACCATCGCCAAGGCCCGGTCAGCGGGATACGACCCCGGCACCCTCCTCGCCGAAGCCACCGCCCAGCGAGAACTCGACACCGCCACCAGCCTCAGCCAAACCCTCGCCTGGCGCCTCCACCGCCTTGCCGACCTGTCCCAGCACACCACGAACGCCCCGGGGCCCTTGCAGGCCGCAACCCGGATCGCCCATCCGACCACGCAGCAGCGCCGCGGACGTTGAACCTGACGACATGCTCCCGAGGTCAGGCGGTCGGCACGGCCACCAGTCCTCAGCCGACCGTTCTTCCCACCAGCGCGGGAGCCAGCAGCTCCAGCGCCTCCTCCCACTGGAAGCGTTCCGCTCCCCCGCCTGCCTTCGGACGGTGCGGCTCGTACGTCCCGACCAGCACCCCCATCTCCCGTAGCTGCACCAGGCTCCGGCCGTACGCCGGGTGTGCGGCCATGGCAGCGTTCACGTACGGCAGGACAGCGGTCGGTATACCCAGCCCGTACGCCTCGCACAGGATGCCCAGGGCGAGGGTGTCGGCGATGCCGGCCGCCCACTTGTTAACCGTGTTGAACGTGGCCGGCGCGACGGCGATCGCGTCGGCGGGCGGGAGGGGGCGCGGGTCACCGGGGCTGCGCCAGGCGGAGCGGATCGGGTAGCCGGTCTGGGCCTCGATCGCCTCGGCGTCGAGGAAGCCGAGCCCTTGGGGCGTGGCTATGACGCCGACGCCCCACCCTCGCTTTTGCGCGGCGCTGATCAGCTTGTGGGCGTCGCCCGCGATGCCAGCGGCGCAGACGACGACGTACAGGAACGGCTGCTCTGCGCTCACGCGGGGACTCCCAGTCGGCGGCTGAGGCGGTGGAGTTCGGGCAGGGTACGGCGCCGATCGCGGGCGGCCATGTCGGCGACCAGGTCTCGTACGGCGGGCCGGCGTACATCCTGGGCGGCGCAGGTCTCGGCGATCCGCAGTGCCTGGCAGCCCTCGGCCAGACGGCCCTGCTGGTTGTAGGCGCGGGCGGCCTCGATCCACAGGGCCGCTCGGCGTTCGGGGACAGGAATGTGGCGGCGCATGAGGGGGGCGGCGGTGTTCAGGGCGATACCGGCGTCGCCGAACGCAACCGCCGCGCTCACCGCGTGGAGGGCGACGTTGGTGGGGCTGAAGTTCGCCCAGGCGTCGGGCCGGTCGAGTACGACGTAGCGGGCGACGTCTTGGGCCTCGTCGAGGAATTCGCGGGTGGCGGCACGGTCTCCGGCGGTGCTGGCGGCCGTGACGCCCCGCAGGAGAAGCAGGCCCACGGCGGCGAGGTAGCGAGGGGAGCGTCGGTCGTAGGAACCGGCGAGTTGTCCCGCCGTGTGGCGGACGAGGGTGACGGCCTGGGTGGTGTGCTTCTCGCGGGCCAGGACGTGGGCATGCACGCGGACGCTGGAGGCGAGGACGACGGGGTCGCCGGAGCGCTCGGCCTCGGCCAGGGCGCGGCCCACCGCGAGCCAGGCGTTGCCGTGGTCCCCCTGTTTGAGCAGCAGGCTGGTCGAGGTCTGGTACGCGGTGGCCAGGAGTCCGGCCATCTCGGCCTCGTTGCGGTGGTCGCCCGCGGCTTCCCGCAAGTCGGCGAGAAGGCCGGGCAGGATGGCCTCCAGCTCCGCGTAGTCGCAGGTGCAGAACAGGCGCCGGGCGGCAGCAAGGCGGGTTTCCAGGGAGCCGGTGTCTGCGGAACCAGTGTCTGAGGCGCCTGTCTGACCGGAGACTGTCCGCGGACTGGGGAGGAGGGCGCGGACAAGGTTGTCGTGAGCTGCCGTGGCAGGGGTGGTGGGGGCCGTGAGGGAGGCAATGCTCGCGGCGAGGAAGGTGCGGCGGCGCATGTCTTCCGTCTCATGATCGTCGGTCGGTGCTGCTGACGGGCCCGGGTCTCTCAGGCCGAGGATGTGGAGAGGAATGCCGAGTTCAGCGGCGACGGCACGTAAGACCCGGGTGTCTTCCGTGCCTCGTCCGCTCTCCAGGCGGCTGAGCTTCGACTGGTGGTAGCCCAGCGCGGCGGCGACGTCCGCCTGCGAGCGCCCGGTGCTCCGGCGGGCGTGCTTGATCACCTCGCCGATCCTCCCGGCTTCGGTCTTCACGTCTGTCATCCATGCCTTTCCGTCCACGTCGAGCATGCCCCTGCGGTCGAGCGTAGGCGAGCAGTACGGGAGCGTCATGCAGCTTCTGCATGGACGATGCGGTGCGGGCACAGGGTGTCGCGACCGGGGCGTCCGGGGCGGTTCCTTGGAGTGGTCTATCCGACTTCTGGAGGCCGCTCGTGGAAGCGCACCAGCTCACCTTCACTCTCCCGCCGACGCCGGTCGCCGTTCCCACGGCACGACGCCAGGCGCGGGAAGCCATAGCCGCCTGGCCGGCGGTGACAGCAGCGCCGGAAGCCGTCCAGACGGCTGAGCTGGTCGTCAGCGAGCTCGTCACGAACGCGGTCCGATACGCCGATCACCGGCCGATCAGCGTCGTCATCCAGTTCTGCGCAGCGGTCCTGAGGGTGGAGGTCAGCGACGCGAGTCCCACTCTGCCGAAACCGGCGCTGCCAGGCGAGGACAGCGAGGGCGGACGCGGTCTCTTCATCGTCGGCGTCCTCGCAGACCGCTTCGGGGCGGCGGCGACGGCCTCCGGCAAGTGCTGCTGGGCCGAGATCGACACGGCTGCCCCACCCCCGGCCGGTGCTGCCGCCTTGTCCCTTCCTACGCAGAGGAGTTGTACGTGAGTACCCGCGTCCCCGCAGTCACGTCCCAGGTCATCGCTATCCGGCCCGGTCGGCCCCTCTCCGGCACCGTGACGGTTGACGGTTCGAAGAACGCCGCGCTCCCGCTTGTAGCCGCTGCGGCAGCCCTCCTTCGCCCGGTCCGTCTGGACAACGTCCCCGCCAGCTCCGACGTCCAGACCCTGCTGAACCTGCTGCGCCAGGCCGGCTGGAACACCGCCCACCCGGTCGGCGACGACCAGACCGTCCTCGTCCTTCCCCGCGAGGCGGCCCCGACGCCCGACGGCCTGGGCGAGGCCGCGTCCGGCATCCGCGCCTCGTACTACCTCGTCCCCGCTCTGATCGCCCTGTACGGCCGGGCCCGGCTTCCCTGGCCGGGCGGATGCCGAATCGGGGACCGCGGCATGGAGCAGCACTTCAAGGTGTACGAAGCCTTCGGCGACCGCGTCCGCGTGGACGACCACGGGTACGTCGTCGAAGCCGACAAGGCGATCCGTGACACGGTGTCGCTGGTCCTGCCCTTCCGCTCGCGCGGAGCGACGATCGTCGCGGTCCTGCGCGCCATGGTCGCGGGTACTCCGCTTCGGCTCGGACAGCCGAACCTCTCCCCTGAGGTTCTCGGCGTCCTGAACGCCCTTAAGGCAGTGGGGTACGAGTGCCGTGCCGGCGAGCGCGTCCTCACTCTCGCGCCGCCGTCTTCCGTCTCGGAAGAGGACGTACCCGTCTGGAAGGTGCCGGGAGACAAGATCGAGGCAGGGACTCTGGCCTGCGCCGTGGCCGCAACCGGCGGCAACGCGCGGATCGAGGGTGTTCACGGCCCTGATGTCGCGCCGCTCGTCGCAGCCCTTCACAGGATGGGCATTCCCACGGCCGGCGAATCGAAGACCCTGGTCGTCCACGGACGGGAGACCCAGCCGACCGGCCGCCCGCTGCGGGCCATGGCCACGCTGGCGCCAGGCGGCCTCGACGCCGACTTCGAGCCGCCGCTCCTCGGCCTGGCCCTGGGCTTCCCCGGCACGCATCTGTTCTCGGACCCGATCAACCCCGGCCGCCACAGCAACCTCATCCCGCAGCTCGTCCGCATGGGCGGCGACATCACCGAACTGTCCACCACCGAGTGCCGGTTCACCGGCCCGCAGCGGCTGATCGGTGCCGGAGTGGAGGCGACAGACATCCGCACGGGTTCGGCGCTGCTGGTCGCCGGACTCACCGCCCGCGGCGTCACGACCCTCGGCGGAGTCGACCAGATCCGCCGCGGCCACGCCGATCTGCCCGGAAAGCTCCTCGCCCTCGGAGCCGACATCTGCGAGGTCACCCCATGACCGCCGTCAGACACTTCCAACGAATCATCGCCACCACCGACGTCCACTCGTCCTTCGACGACGCCGTGCCGATGCTCGCGCACCTGCACATGATGAGGCGCGACAGCTTCGTCGTCGACTGCGGGGACTTCTTCGAGGGCACAGGCTACTACCGGCTCGGTCAGGGCCGGATCGAGCAGGACGTCCTCACCCGTCTCTACGACGCCGTCGTCCCCGGCAACCACGGCTGGGGCCACTACTTCGGACCCGGCCTGTACGACATCACAGTGTGCGCGAACGCGGTCGACGACGAGACCGACGAGCTGCTCTTCCGCCCGGTCCGTCTGGTGCGCGTCGGCACCCGCTGTGTCGCCGTCACGGGCGTCATCGGCCCGCAGGCGTTCCACGCCATCCCGGCGGACCAGCGTGCCGGCCACCGTGTCATAGAACCGGTCCGGGCCTTGCGCGAGCTGATGCTGGCCCATCACCACCAGGCCGACTCCTGGGTGGTGCTGAGCCACTCCGGGTTCGACGAGGACCTCGAGGTGGCCATAGCCTGCCCGTTCCTGGACATCGTCTTCGCCGGGCACTGCCACAGTGAACGCCCGGACCCGGTGCCGGTCGGGGACACGCTCGTCCTGAAGGGGCGTGAACTGGCGGCCGGGTACGCGCTGGCCGAGCCCGTGGGCGCCGGCTGGGCCACCCAGGTGAGCTCCTTCCCGCCTGGGGTCGTCCTCCCCCGTGAACTCGCCCTCGTGGGGAAGGCCATCGACGCCATTCACGAGGAGCTACGCACGCCGCTCGGCCCGCTCCGGGGTCCATACGGGAACGGTCCTCTCAACCGTCGCGCCCTGCTCTCCGACGTCGCCGACCGCCTCCATAACGGTCTGGGGGCCGAAGCCGTGCTGCTGAACGAGACCGCTCTTCGGTCTCCCCGCTTGGGGACCGAACTCACGCGGGGCGATCTCCTCGCCATCGAGCCCTTCGATAACCAGCTCGTGCACGCCCACGTACCCGAGCGTTTCTCCGCAGACCCGATGGCCCTCCTCACTCACCTCGTCGAGCAAGCCGGTCCGATCGTGTCGGCTCCCGAGCCCTTGCCCGATCATCTGCCGACCGTGCTGACCACCGGCTATCTCGCCGACACCTACCTCGGCTGCCGTACCCGGCAAGCCGGGGTCCGTCTCAGTCAGGCCGTGCAGCACACGCTCATCGATGGAGACTCCCGATGATCCTCACCGGTCCCGAGATCACCCAGGCCGCGGCCGACGGCCGCATCCGTATCTCCCCGTTCGAGCCGACGCAGGTCAACCCGAACAGCTACAACGTCCGGCTCGGCGGCACCCTGCTCACGTACGTCGCCGACACGCTGGACGCCCACTTCCCGAACGCCACCGTGCCGATCGAGATTGGACCGGACGGTTTCGAACTCCAGCCGGGCCAGCTCTACCTCGGCCACACCATCGAGGAGGTCGGCTCCGACACGTTCGTGCCGCTGCTCTTCGGACGCTCCTCGGTCGGCCGCCTCGGCCTGTTCGTCGAGATCACCGCGCCCATCGGCGACATCGGCTTCCACGGCCAGTGGACGCTCATGCTCTCCCCGATCCGGCCACTGCGCGTCTACCCGGGCATGCGGATCGGGCAGATCATGTTCTTCGTGTCCGTCGGCCCTGTGGCGCTCTACACGGGCAAGTACCAGTCCTCCACCGGCCCCCAGCCCTCCGCGTACTGGCGCGACCTCGCCGCCCTCGGGGCGGTGGCCTCGTGATCCTCACCGGCCCCGCCATCGCCGCCGCCAAGGCCGCCGGCGAGATCACCATCGAGCCGTACGAGCCGAAGCGGATCTCCCCCAACGCCTACGACTGGCGTCTGGGCGACACGCTGCGCTTCCACGACGGCTCCCTCGACGCGGCAAAGCCGACCGAGTTCCAGGAGGCGCCGATCCCCGACGCGGGCTACGTACTGCGGCCGGAGGTCCTCTACCTGGGGACCACCTACGAGCGGACCGGCTCGGAGACGTACGCGCAGTTCCTCAACGGCGACCGGACCATCGGCGCGCTCGGCGTCTGGGTCCACGTGTCCGCTCCCCTCGGTCACCAAGGCCACGCCATCCGCTGGACGCTGGAGATCCGCGTCAGCCGACCGGTCCGGGTCTACCCGCGCATGACGTTCGGCAAGCTGGTCTTCCTCCAGACCCTCGGTGCCATAGCCAGCTACCAACACCACGGCCTGAAATACCGGTCCAGCCAGGGCATCGAGACCTCCCGCCTCTACGAGGAGAATCCGGGAGGCCCTGCATGAACCCCAGCATCGTCACAGCCCTCGACCTGCCGTTCCCGAGCCCCGGCGGAAGCGTCGAGCTCTTCCTCGACCTGTACACCGGCCGCAGTCCCCTCCTTCCCGCACGGGCCTTCATGCTCGCCCCGGAGCACAGGGGCCTGCGGCCGGCCGCGCCAGCGGGTCTGGACTTGGTGCAGGCACCGGGGAAGTGCCTGACCGGATACGCGTTCCGCCGTTACGTCACCACACTGCAGCGGGCCCTCGTGGACGCGGTCGACCCAGGCGAGGTCGGGGTTCTCCATCTGCAGCACCTCGCCTTCGGCGCCACACCGGCCCTGCTCCGCGCCTTCCCGGAATGCCCTCGGATCGCCCTCGTCCACGGCACCGACCTGCTGTTCGCGGAAACGCACCCGGAACAGCTCGCCACCTTGCGCGAGGCGGCCTGGGCGGCAGACGTGATCGTGGTGCCGACCGGCGCGATGGCCGACCGCCTGCTCCTACTCGCCCCCGACACCCGCCGTCGCAAGGTGGAGAAGATCCCCTGGGGCATCCCGGACCGCCTCATCGCCAGCCCTCCCCCACGACGCCGGCACCAGTCCTCCAGCCACCTGCGGATCCTGTACGCCGGCCGCCTCACCCCCGAGAAGGGCTTCGACACCCTTCTCTCAGCCCTCCCCCTCACCCAGTCGGCCGAGCTGTCCGTCGCCGCCCCCAGAGCCGAGTTCCACGCCCTTCGTCCCCGTCTCCACCGGCACGGAGTACACGTTCACTACCTTGGCTGGCTCCGCCGGCCACAACTCTGGAGGACCTTCGCCGACCACGACGTCCTGGTGATGCCCTCCACGACGCTCGAGGCCATGGGCCTCGTCGCGCTGGAAGCCCAGGCATGCGGCCTTCCCGTCCTCTACCAGCCGGTTCCCGGCCTCACCGAGGCGCTGGGCACCACCGGCCTCGCCACCGAATTCGCCGACCCGCACGCCGTCGCGCGCGCAATCGACCGCCTCCGCGCCAGCCCCGGCCTCCTGTCGGCGCTCCGCGCGGCCGGCGTCACCAACGCGGCCCGCTTCCCCTTGGGTGCCACCGCCGCAGCCCTCGCCGAGCTCGGCAGGCGCCTCGCCTGACCACCCGTGGCGCACCCCAACCAGGGCCAGCAGTCTCACTACGATCGGAACACCATGACGCTCGACATTCCGCGCATTGAGCAGCTCCTCCAGGACGGCGTCCGCGACCGGGTCTATCCGGGAGCCGTCTGGGCCGTCGGCGACGCCTCCGGTACGACGGCGAGCGGGGCGGTTGGTCTCCTCGACCCGACCGCCCCCGACGAGCCGATGCGGCTCGACACCGTTTTCGACATCGCCAGCCTCACCAAGATCGTCGCCGTATGGGCCGTCATCGGCACCTTCGTCGAAGAGGGCAAGCTCCAACTCCACACCCCGCTCGGCGCTTTCTGGCCCGAGGTCACCGGCCACCCGCTCGCCCAGGTGACCACCCACGAGCTCCTGACCCACACGGCCGGTCTGCCTCTCCGCGCCAGCCTCAAGAACCTCTACGGCACCGACCCACAGGACATCCGCGACGGCGTCCTCCACGAAGCCCTCCACCGCGCACCCAGCGAAGCCGTCGAGTACACGGACCGGGCTGCCCTGATCCTCGGCTACCTGGCCGAGTACCTCGCTGGGAAGCCCCTCGACGACCTGGCCGCAAGCCGCATCTGGGAACCCCTCGGCATGACCGAGACCGGCTTCGGCCCCCTCCCTGCAGACACGATCGTCCGCTGCGCCCCCACCGAACTCGACGAGGAAACCGGCACCCACCTCAAGGGAACCGCCCACGATTTCTCCGCCCGCCTCCTCGGCGGCACCTGCGGCATCGCCGGCGCGTTCTCCACCCTCACCGACCTTGGCCGCTTCCTCCGCCACATGCTCGCCCCGGCACAGACCGCCTTCGGCCCGTCGTGGATCGCCGACTCCCTCCGTGTCCGCACCGGGGAACTCACCCCCGCCCGCGGCCTCTTCTGGCACCCGGCACCCGGCACCGAACTGCACGAGGACGTCTGGGTCCACTACGGCTTCACCGGCACGGGCATGTGGATCAGCCCCACGCAACGGCGCTGGGCGATCCTCCTGACCAACAAGCTCTACTTCACCCGCGACCGGGAGCCCTTGACCCGCGTCCGGAACACCTTTCGAGCCGCGGCCTTTGCCTAACCTGCACACAACCACGCCGACATCCGCTTACGGCCAAACAGACACCGAGTCCGTATCCCATCCGGCGGGCCCGATCACCTTCACCAAGATCCGTCAGAGACCGCGCGGCGCACCACCTCGCTCGGCCCTCAGGGCGATGGCGGGACGTATGGACTGATCCAGAACACTCGCTCACTTCCCGAGGTGCTCCTTACCGCAGGAAGGGACAACGCTCCTGCCATTGCGCAAAGGAGCGCCCGGTATCAGGAAACGCCCCGTAGGAAGCGGGACCAGTGGCTAGCGTTTGACCTTATGACTGCTGCCGCACCCGCGCGGGTGGAGCTTCTGACGTCTCTGAACCGTCTGGAGTTACGTTTCGACTCCGCCGCGTCTCTTGTCGCATCGGACGCCCACGACGATCCAGCGACACTGGAGTGGGGCTGCCGTGCTGTCCTGCCCCTGTGGGAGCCGGACGACGAGGAGGCCGTGGCCGACAACGCCCGCCTCCTCGGTCCGGACATCTCGCTGGCCCAGACGTCCCAGGGCCAGCGCCAAGAGTTGACGATCCTCTCCATGTCCGGCCTCACGCTGGACCTGTGGCGCATCGGCCACATCTACGCGTCCCTGGACTCACGCAGCAGCGACTACGAGCACTTCGCCCCGCTCTTCGACGAGTCCGGCGATCTCGGCCTCCACAGCGACCTGGAGGAGGGCCTGGTGAGCGGCACGCACGTCGTCATCAACCGAGTACTGATCGCGCCAGCCTGGCGTGGCCTGGGCGGCGTCGGCCGGCTATTGATAGGCCGCATGCTCCGGTGGGTGGCCAGCCAGGCGGCGCTCGTGGCGACGCATCCCTACCCAATCGACATCCCTGTCACCGAACGGGACGACAGGGCGACGATGACTCGGGAGAAGGCAGTCGTCCAACGCACCTGGCAGTCCTTGGGGTTCGAACCCTTCCGCGAGGACCTGTGGGTGATGCAGCCCCATATGAGTGCTCACGACGATGCCGTCAAGCGCCTGGAGACGGCCTTCGGCCGTTACCTCTGAGCCCACCCGATCAACAAGCGAGAGGACGCACCGGTACCGCGATGCGCGAGTTCACCAACTACAAGGCGCAGCAGAGGCTCGGCGTTCTGCACGCCATCTACCTGGAGACCTTGAACTTCTCCAGAACACATCCTGGGGCGACACTGGCTGACTTCGAGCGCTACTTGCGTCAGCGAGTGGACGCCATGGAAGCGGAACTGGAGGCAGGCGAGGAAGCAGCCGAGGCGGCCGTCGTCACCAAGCCCCTGTCCGGCCCACTCGCCGATCCCGAGCGCCAGCGAGCCTTCCGTCAGCTACAAGAGTCGGGGGCACCGACGTCAGGGCCCGAGAGGGAAACCTGGTGGAACCAGCGCAGGGCGGTACTCGACGAGATCAAGGCAAGAGGGGTGGCGGAGGCCCTCGACTGGGAGTGCCGCGACTGCGGCGCCCCGGTTGGGGCCGCGTGCCGCACGAGGGGCGGAAGGCTCCGGAAGGAGCCTCACTTCCTCCGGGCCACCGACGCAGAAGCCCCTTACAACCGCGCGTATGGGCTGCGCTGAAGGCCGGGACGATGCACGGCGTCCCGGCCTTCGACTCCCCAGGTCGTATGAGCGCAAGTCCTGCAACAGGATGCCAGCCCACAGACCTGGCCCTCGCCCGGCAACGTTGGAACTGGCAGACCAGCCGGAAGCCGCTGGGGGAGACGCAGGTCCATTCGCCAGCGACGCGTCAGACAAGTCTCAGCACAGGACGGCTGTCCGGCATTCCCAGCAGCTCACGCACCCTCGCCGGCTTCCAAGCAAGCTCTGCGGCAAGCGCGGGGATCGTTAGTCCAGTGTCCTGTTCCGCCAGCTCGAACGCCTTGCGAAGCATCACCGGCTGTTCCCCGGGGTATCCACGAACCGATTCCGGGGCAAAGCCCGGCTGGCCGTTGAGGCCCCGAAGTCGCTGGTAGGCGCGGCTGATCGTCGCGTCCGAGACAAGTCCGAGTTCCCTGTACCGGTAGATGAGCGAACTTACCGACACGCCCCAGGTCTGGGACAGGCCAGCCAACTGTGCCAGGTCGACCCGGCGCGGCAGCAGAGGAAGGATCGACTTCTGGGGAGTGAGGAACTCGGCGGCGAAAGCATCCGCCTCTCGCTCCAAACGACTGTCGCCGGTGGCGCCTGCGTGGAGGACCAGGTGCCCAAGCTCGTGGGCCGCGCTGAAGCGATATCGGTAGACATCATCAGCGCGATTAGGTGTGAGTACGACGACAGGACGCAGCAGTCCTGAGCTGGAGAAAGCGTCAACCTTGGCTGCTGCCTCGTCGGCCTCCGTAGGCGCCACCACGATAAGACCGTGTGACTCCATTCGGCGTGCTAGGTGGCGAACCGGCCCGTCGCCCAGTCCCCAGTGACGCCGGAGCGCTCGCGCAGCGCCCACGGGATCGCCAGGTAGGTCCGTCCCGGGATACACCTCACCACCCGTGAAGCCCGGAAGGTCCACGGGTGGCAGCTGTACCCGCTTCTCGAGGGCATGAGTCAGTTCCCATACCTGTTCGATGAAGCCGAGGGCCCGCTCGCGCTGGGCCCCAGAGGTGGAACGCAAGGCCCGGAAGTGCGCCATTGAGGTATCGACCTTGCCCATCGGCCGGCCTGCGACGAAGAACTGAATCGGCACATCCAACACTTCAGCGAGGCGAGGGATCAGTTCGGGACGAGGGCGGCTGGTGCCCGCCTCGTACTGACCTACAGCTGCTGCCGACACACCAATGCCGTCCGCGACCTCACGCTTCGTGAGCCCGGCGAGACGTCGCGCCTGTGTCAGCCGGGGCGCGTGGAAGCCGTCCCAGACCGCTCTCGGCGACGTACCGCCCAGGCTCGTTCCCGGGAGTAGTGGTTGCTCAATCTTCATTGCCCTCAGCAGCGTTTACGAACGCCTCGTACTCGTTCTCACTCTGCGGCGGAGTCCCCGTGGCACGGGCCGCCTCACTGCGCGTGGAAAGCGGCACCTCGGGAAGATCACCAGAAGCGAAGTTATCCCCTGCACGCTGATCCGGCACGGCGTAGAGGCGGCTCTCGGCTCCGGTCGTGAGGAGAGACTTCTCGGTCACCCACTGAAGGTTTCCGGCCTCGTCCAGGAGGTTAGCCTGTCCCCACCAGGCTCGTTGCAGGCCACTCATGTTCATCTCGTACGGGATGAGCACCAGACCGGGGCGCGGGTCCCGCTCAGCCAGATCAGCAAGGGATCGTCGTAGAACCAGCTCCTCGCCTTCCACCTGCAGCAACGGATCGGCGACCCAGCGTGGCGTCGGCGCGTCAGTGACTGCGAACAGCTCCCGCATCACCCGCGACAGCTTCTTCGGCCACTTGTCACCCGGCTCGAAGCCGTCGACCGACTCCACGCGGTAGGGACAGAGGAGGGTGTTGTGCACCAGCACGAGTTCGTAGAAGGTGCCCGGCTTGATCAGCTCAGTGCCCGGGATGCCGAGGTCAAGCACATGCTCGGCGATCCGGTCGTACTGATTGGTCATGCGAGCCGCTCCCGCGGCGAACTTGTGCTTGGACCGACCGGCCACGTGTGACTCGAGCATCGCCGACTCAGTGTCGAGAAGCCCCATCTGGATCGCCAGGCGAAGTCCGGCGACATCCTCCCCAAAGCGAGCACTGGCCCAGGCCGGCATCGGCCCGTCGACGTTCGCGTCCACGCATCACTCCGATTCACGACAGCTTGCGTTCCTCCGAGGATGCTACCGCATGAGCTTTAGTTGATCTACATGTCTTTGCACTTCTGCTACTTCCCCTCGCCCTCACGGCGGCAAGTTGCCACTCCAGCCTCTGCGACCGCGCAAGTCGTGCGTCCTCGCCGTACAGCGCGGAAGTGAGCTGGCGCGCACCAATCGCGCCGAACTCATAGCGCAGGGGCCCGCAGTAGCAGACCCGCCGCCCGGCCTCAAGTCGTGCGGGCACAACTCCGCGTGGAGCACCTAGGGAAGGTTGCTGCCGCGATGTCGCCCTGGAGATGGGGCCCACGACGACGCCAACAGTCCCGAAGCGTTCGACACCCTGACCGCCGACTGCATCCCATCCAGGTCCTACTTGGACTTTCGTCTTGCTCTCAACTAGGAGACATCTCGTCATGGGGCGGTTGTGCACCGAAGGACCCAAGTCCGGCAGGCCATGCGCCGAGGAACAGACAAGCTCCTGGACGTCGGACGTAGCGAACCCAGGGCACCTCGGTTGCGAGCTTGGCGTCAGCGCACTGAACGGAGGTAACGCTGCACGGTTCGCCTGGAGCAGCCAAGCACGTGCGCGATGTCGTTGACTCGCCATCCGTCTCGGCCCAGACGAATCGCTGTGAGAGCCCGGTCCGGCAAGGGTGTGGTCTCAACAGAAAGCCGAAGCATAGCCGCGATGCGGTCGCGGTCTGCCGGGCCGACCCCGCCGTACCACCCATGACGGGTTTCCGCGTCCTCTGCGCGCAACGCGAGGGCAAGGCATTGCAA
Source organism: Streptomyces sp. NPDC052701 (assembly GCF_040678355.1). Taxonomy (NCBI): domain Bacteria; kingdom Bacillati; phylum Actinomycetota; class Actinomycetes; order Kitasatosporales; family Streptomycetaceae; genus Streptomyces; species Streptomyces sp. NPDC052701. Next base: position 49,910 of record NZ_JBFATO010000011.1, on the reverse strand, counting down.
GCGGTCCGCACAGGCGACGCATGCGGCCAAGAGGTCCTCAGCGGGCCGCTCCCCGTCCTCCGGATGGTAGAGATTCACGTCCACGTCCCTGCATGCCACAGGGACTGGGTCCCAGTGCTGAGGTGATCGGATCAGATCGTCAAGCTCCTGTTCGCGGCCGACGAGAAAATGCAGGCTGTCCATCGAGGGCTCCCAGCCCGTGGCCATGTCCGGTCCACAGTGAATAGCCAGGGTGAGCTGGGAATTGTCCGGCGCACCCACTTGATGTCTTCCGGGTCGCTCCCGGTGTGACGGCAAGCGGCAGCGGATCGCAGTTCGGCCCCGAGGCGTACCGGCTTCCCGAGGACCAACCTCGGGAAGCCGGCGTTGCCGCCCTCGCCCTGGCCGGGCGGGTGGGCCTCACCGTCTGTCCGCGTCGCATTTCTCTGCGCGCTTCTGGGTTCTATACCTGTCTAAGAACCCAGGAGCCACGAGAGATTCAAGCAACCTCGTCCTGAGACGGGGTGTCTTCATCAGCTGGCTGGCCCTCGAACTCGTCGTCCGGTTCCTCGCATTCCTCATCGTCACGGTCTGCGTCGAGGTCGTACGGGTCTTCGGCGATGATCCCGTGCCGCTGGACGCTTCGCTGTTGCCAGACGGGCAACTTGAACAGCACGTCCTGCAGGATGTTCCGCCACGCCTCGCAGTCGGCCCGATCGGCGCCCAGCGAATCGATAGCACGGGTCCCATCGTCGGCCCTGACCGCCTCCACAGCCTTGACCGCACCCTCAACAGCCTGAATCGAAGTGGCCAGGTCGTGCAGGGCGTTCCCGAGAACCTCAGCCGCGTTTTGGGGAGCCGGTGTCAGCGATGGGCCTTCGCCAGCAGCTGGGAAGGTGCGACGGAGATCTGCGTCGGAGACGAGGATGTCGCGACCGTCCTCGTTCTGCGTTACCTGGCCCGTCTCGTCGACCTTACGGGTCCTGCGGCCCGCCGCAGAGTCGAGGAGTGTCTGCTTCAGCTGGTGCACGCCGTGCGGGGTACTGCGCATGCGGTCGATGACCTCGCCTGGATGCCGCCGGTCGGGTTGATCATTGTTCTTCGTGCCACGGTCACCCGTAAGCTGGCCGTTGATCACCAGGGGATAGGCACTGCGGGCCGCAAGCTCCCGGGTCGCCACGCCTGGTTCTCCTCTTGTCACCTCCGCAAGTGCGGCTTGGGCAAGCTCCTCCGTACCGCGGAACGTGGCCTCCCAGTCCTTGGCCAACTCGCCCGGGAACGCCGACTTCAGGTACTTCCGCATCCGTTCGCGTCGGCGGGAGTCCTCTTCCGAAACCGAACGCATGACCAGAGAGGAAGCCACGTCGAGCAGCAGCTTGGTGGTGATGTTTTTGCGGGTGCTCTGTCCGGTGATGGCAACCCGCACAGCGGCATGAATCGACTGATCGCGTTCGGTGAAGAGCCGGACGATGGCGGCCGCCCGGACGGATGGGTCATCGTTGAATCCGGCGGCCTTCGCCTGATTAGGGGTGAGGGCACCACGTAGCCAGTCGGCCTTGCTGGGAGTAATCAGTGTCCGCCGCTCGATCTCATCCACCACGGCGTCGGCGAGGGCCTCGTTCTCCGCAGCCTCACCCCAGGGCTTGGGCGAGTCAACGTGCCGGAGCGCAACCAACGACTTCACGGCAACGCCGAAGTCAGCGGTGGTGCCGTCGTGCGGCTCGAAACCGACGAGCAGCAGCGCAGGAAGCCGTTCACAGCGCACAGTGACTGCCACTTCGGGGTCAACCTGTGCTGGGTCGCCCGCGGTCGCAATCGCTTCGTTGAGCTTGCGGATGTGGGAACGCAATTTCGCCGTGTCCCGAATGTAGGGAACGTCGGCGGACCTGAGGGAGAGCAGGTCATGGGCGCACGTCACACGGCTCGACCCCTCGACGGTGACCGGCACCGTTACACCGGGTGTCTTGTCCTCGTGCTGGAAGGCCGTCGCGGCCAGCCACACCTCCGTCATCACTCCCTGGTGGCGGAGGGACTCGCGCCAGTCGTTGTGGTCGAGCACGTACTCCTTAGACAGTTGCGCCGCCCACGCGAGGTGTTCCTGATTCGCGAGCCTCTGCACGAGTTCCGGGCGACCCCCTGATGCCGCGATCGGCTCAGCCAACGGGCGGAAGCGCGTGCTCTCGCCAGTGCCGATCAGGTTCGAGGCTGGGTGCCGGCGCGACGGACCGATTCGGGGATTTCGCGGGTCCGGGATGATATGGCGCGCCCATACCTCAGCCCTAATGGCCAGAATCACTCCGCCGGGCACCCGCAGCCGCTCCGGGGACTCTGCTGCCCGACGGGCGGAAGACGGGTCGACGACAGCCTGCGCAAGGGCCAAAGCGGCAGGCTCGCCCATGGTGAAGTGCTCGATGAGTTTGTCGGCGAGCTTCCGTGTTGCGGCCGCCAACGCAGGAAGGGGTAGCGCTTCGACGGGGCGGGGCAGCACGGTCTCGCCCGCGCCAGGTGATGTCTCCATCAGGTGTTCTCCGATCTTCGTCCCGGTGTCCATCCAGGTACGCACCTGGACGCCGTGGTCGTCCAAGGAGATCGGTCACGCTGTTTCCCGTTCTCCCTCTCGGCTCGCCCGGGCAAGACCCGATGTGTCCGAGACGGCATCAGCACACTCGACCGCACTTCCGAGACGTACCGGCTTCGTCTGCCGGCGTTGCCGCCCACCGCCAACATGGCGAAGGTGAGGAGCGTGAGTCCGCTGATGTGACTGCCTGAAAGACGCTAGCAGCAGGGGTGACACTCACTCAGATTCTGCGGAACACCCGATTTTGGGCGCGAATTTGTGCTAAAGCAGCCAGGCTTCCTGGAGCATGTCCATAGGGAAGCGTCCACAATGTCGGCCCATCCTCCACAAGGACTACGTCAACAGCCTTCGTAGCCGGGCCGCGGACAACGCATAGGACCACAGAGCGACCACGCGTCCGAGTGGCAGGGCTCTCTGGGAGCCATCTGGGAGCCAACCCGCTCTCCGAGCCCCATCCCGGCCACGCGCCACCAACCGAGCCCACCGCTCCGACCTGCGGAAACGCCATCGAGGCTGGCAGCCTCACCAACCGAACCTCATTCGGGACGAAGAGGTCGTGGGTTCAAATCCCGCCACCCCGACAGAGAAACACCAGGTCAGGGGCCTGATCCGTGAGAGCGGGTCGGGCCCCTGAGGGGTTTCCGGGGTCGTTTTGGGAGCCGACTACGGGACCCGGCTCCCGGGCGTCCCCATCCTGCCTCTGCACGAGAGCATCAGTCCCGTTACCGAGCGAATGGATCCCGCGTCGGCGAGGCGTGTCAGCCGGCGGACGGCGCACGAGCGAAGCCGGGTGGCCTGCTGCTCGATGAGCCACTCCGATCTCCTGTACGCAGAGTGCGGGCGAGTGGCCAAGGATCGGCAGAGCACATTCCGCGCAGGACTCCCGGTACGGCCGGCATCGGCCGTAGGCGACGTTGTTGTCAGTGCCCTGCTGCACCATGGGAAGACGCTCTCCGTCCCGAGGTGCTGCGGCCCTCGTTTCGTTCAGGATGCGGGCAGTCACCCAGACGGGGACTCGGACGAGCCTCAGACGACTCCTCGGGAACGGATCGGAGCCTCATGACAGCGGTGGAGCCGCCCCCCGTCTCCCCTTGAACTTCTTGTGCGCGCTCGCCGCGGACAGCGGGGTAACCACCCCAGCGATAGTCGGCCTCCGGCCGACGAGCACCCACCCCGCCCGGACGGGACGCAATGACATGATCCTCCCCAGCCCCTGCTCAAGCCGGAGAGGATCATGCTGCATCTGCTGTCACTGCACTACACGGCTCCGGAACGGGCTGCGGAGCCCTTCATCCGCGGCCACATCGCCTACCTGGAAAGACATCACCGAGACGGCACCTTCCTGGTCTCCGGCCAGACCGTCCCCACGTCCATCGGCGGCGTGATCATCGCGCACGGCGTCGACCGTCCGACCATCGAGCACATCACCGCGCAGGACCCCTTCGTCCTCAAGAACGTCGCGAAATACACCATCACGACCATCACTCCGGGACGAGTACACCCCGCCTTGAGCTCCGTGCTGACACCGAACAGCTGACGTTCGCCCCATCCTCCGCCCACCCCACTCACGTTCCCAACCAGGCATCACAACCCGGCCAGGGGATGGGGAATCACGTGAACACGGCGGGTGGGGAATCGGCTGACCGTCGACAGGGGCAGGTGGAACAAGCCCGCGCCCTGGCCGAGGACACCCTGGCCCGACGCCGACGAGTACTCGGCGAAGACCACCCCGACACCCTGGCCACCGCCCGCCTGCTGGAGGGTCTTGAGCAGCCGGCCGTCGAACCACGTCGCGCGGAAGCGGAACACGGGCACGCCGCGCGGCACGAAGGGCACCGGTAGGCGGGCCGGAGGGCCGTTCGTCGCCCCGCCGGGGGATCACCACCATGCCCCCTTTGGAACGCCGTGGTGCCAGGTGCCGGCGACGACCGCGGTACGGCAGCGCGGTACCGCGACCGCCGAGACCACCACAGCCGCCACGGCCGCAGCCAGTGAGCTACCCGTGGGATTCCGCGCGGAGCGGCCCGCGGCACTCCTCCCAGTGGACCGTGCGGTCGCACCAGCGCTGCAGCAGGGTGCGGTCGTGGCCGACGGCCAGCAGGCCCGCTCCGGTGGTGGCGCGGTAGTCCTCGACCGCCGCCACCAGCGCGGCGGCGGTGGAGGCGTCGAGCATCGCCGTCATCTCGTCGCACACCAGCCAGCGGGGGCGCAGGACCAGGGCGCGGGCCAGGCAGGCGCGTTGGAGCTGGCCGTCGCTGACCTCGTGCGGGCGTCTGCCGAGCAGGTCGGCGGTCAGGCCGGTGGCCGTCGCCAGTTCGGCGACCCGTTCGGGTATCTCGTGTCGTCGGCCCGTGGCGCGCAGCGGTTCGGCGATCAGGTCGGTGAGGGTGAGGCGGGGGTCCGCGGAGAGCCTGGGCTGCTGGAAGACGACGCCGAAGGCGGTGCGCCGGGCGCGCGGGGCGCGGTGGCGCCAGCGGCGGACGGGTTCGCCGTCGAGTACGACGGTTCCCGCGTCGGGGCGGTGCAGGAGGGCCGCCACGCGGGCGAGGGTGCTCTTGCCGCAGCCGCTGGGGCCGAGCAGGCCCACGGCCTCGCCCGGCGCGAGGGTGAGGGAGACGTCCCGGATCACGGGTGCGTTCCTGGCGTATCCGGCGGTGATGGCGCGTAGTTCAAGCACGGACGTCCTCCGGCACGTGCGGGTGGTGGCAGGCGACCGTGCCGGTCATCGGCGGCGGGGCGGAGCAGGCGGCGGTGGCCCGGTCGCAGCGTGCGGCGAAGGCGCAGCCGTCGGGGAGGTCGCCGAGTTCGGGGGGCATGCCGGGGATGGGGGTGAACGCGCGGTCGGGCAGGGCCTGCAGCAGGCCACGGCTGTAGGGGTGACGGGGGCCCGGGGAGCCGAAGAAGGCGGTGGCGTCGGCCAGTTCGACGATGCGGCCCGCGTACATCACGGCGACGCGGTCGGCGATGCGCTCCGCCGCGGCCAGGTCGTGGGTGATCATCAGCAGGGCCCGGCCGGTTCCGTTCGCGGGGTCCGGCGCGTCGACGTGGCGCCGCAGTTCGTCGACGGTGCGGTCCACCAGGTCGCGGTCCAGGCCGGTGGTCGGTTCGTCGGCGAGCAGCAGGGGCGCGTCCCCGACCAGGGCGAGGGCGGTGGCGGCGCGCTGGGCGAGGCCGCCGGAGAGCTGGTGCGGGTAGCGGTCGAGGTGGTCCGCGGGGAACGCCGCGCGTGCGGCGGCCGCCTCGGCGGCCGTGCGCAGGGCGGCGCGTCCCCGGGTGGCGGTCAGGGCGGCGACGGTCTCCTGGAGCTGGGAGCGGATGGTGCGCACCGGGGTGAGGTGGGCGGCCGGGCTCTGCGGAACGAGGCCGATCAGGCGGCCCCGTACGGTGCGGGCGAGGGTCCGCTCGTCGGCGCCGAGCAGGTCGATGTCGCTGAGGCGGGCCTCGCCGGCGGCCTGGGCGTTGCCGGGGAGCAGGCCGAGGAGGGCGGAGGCGAGGACGGATTTGCCGCAGCCGCTCTCGCCGATCAGCGCCAGGCATTCGCCGGCCGCCACGTCGAAGGACGCGTCGGTGACGGCGGCGACGCGGCGCCGGCCCGGCATGAGGAAGCGCACCGACAGATTGCGCACCGACAGCACGGGGGTTCGCCCGGTCACAGTGTCAGCTCCGATCGGCGGCGGGGGTTGAGCCGTTCGCGCCAGGCTCCGGCGAGCCCGGCGATGGCGAGGGTGGGGAGGATGAGGCACAGGCCGGGGAAGAGCGTCGGCCACCACTGGCCGGCGAGCAGCGAGCCGCGCGCGCTCTGGATGAGGGTGCCCAGGCTCGCGGTGTGGGTGGGCAGTCCGAGTCCGAGGAAGGACAGGGCCGACTCGTGCCACATGGCGTGCGGCACCATCAGGACGGCGGCGAGCGCGGCCTGGGGCAGCACGCCGGGCAGCAGGTGCCGTACCGCGATCCGCAGGCGGGACGCGCCGCCGGAGATCGCGGCGTCGATGTAGGGGCGCGAGCGCAGGGAGAGCACTTCGGCGCGGACGATCCGCGCGGTCGACAGCCAGTGGGTGAGCGCGACCGAGATCACGACCGGCCAGACGCCGGGCCGGAACATGGCGACGACGAAGATGCCGAGCAGCAGGTGGGGGACGGAGGAGACGGTGTCGACGATCCGCATGACGGCGCGGTCGGCCCAGCCGCCCAGCGCTCCGGCGGTGGCGCCCACGACGGTGCCGACCACGGTCGCCGTCAGTGCCGCCGCCACTCCGACGAGCAGGGAGACGCGCAGGCCGTAGACGCAGCGCAGCAGCAGGTCCCGGCCGACGTCGTCGGTGCCGAAGGGGTGTGCCCAGGACGGCGGCCGCAGTTCGGCCGCCAGGTCGACGGCCTGCTGGTCGAGCTGGACCAGCGGCGGTACGAGCAGGACGGCGAGGACGGTCACCGTCATCACGGCGGCGGAGGTGCGTACCCGCAGGGCGCGGGTGGAGCGGCGGTCCGCGCCGTAGGAGCGCCAGGCCGGCTCGGCCGGGGGGCCCGGGGAGGCGGCGGGCGCCGGTGCGTCACATGTCACTGAGCTTCACCCTCGGGTCGAACAGTCCGTAGAGCAGGTCCGCGAGCAGGTTGCCGGCGAGGACGGCGGCGGTGGCGAGCGCGGTCAGGGCGGCCAGCAGCGGGAAGTCGACGGCCGTGGCGGCCTCGACGGTGGCCGCCGCGATGCCCGGCCAGCTGAAGACGGTCTCCACCAGCAGGGCCCCGGTGATGAGTTCGGGCACCCGGGAGCCGATCAGGGTGAGGACCGGCAGGAGTCCGGAGCGCAGGGCGTGGCCGAGCAGGACGGTGCGTTCGTCCAGTCCGCGGGCGCGGGCGCCGCGCACCGGGTCCTCCGCCAGGGCGTCGCCGACCCCCTGGCGGACGTAGAGGGTGAACCACGGGAGCTGGGAGACGGCGAGCACGCCCGCGGGCAGCACCAGGTGGCTCGCCACCTGCCCGAAGGTGACCTGTTCGCTGGCGGTGTCGGTCAGGCCGCCGGCCGGGAGCAGGTCCAGCCGGAGGGCGAACAGCCAGACGGCGAGCAGGGCGATCCAGAAGACCGGTGCCGCCTCCAGGCAGTAGGAGAGCGAGGTGACGGCGCGGTCCAGCGGCGAGCCGGGGCGGCGGGCCGCGAGCACGCCGAGCAGGGTGCCGGCCAGTACGGCGACGGTGAAGGCGACCGCGCACAGCAGCGCGGACCACACCAGGCGTTCGCCGATCACCTGGGTCACCGGCTGCCGCATCACGCTGGAGTGGCCCAGGTCGCCGGTGAGCGCGGACGTCAGCCAGTCCCACCAGCGGGCGGGGAACGGCCGGTCCACGCCGAGGTTGGCGCGCAGCCGGTCCAGGGTCTGCCGGTCGGCGCCGAGCGCGGCGGTGCCGGCGTACGCCTTGACGGGATCGAAGGGGGAGGCGGCGGCGATCGCGAACACGCCGAAGGTCACGACGAGGAGGACCGGGCCGGCCAGCAGCGCCCGCCGGCCCGCCAGGCGTGCCATCGCCGCCCAGGGCAGCGCTCCCGTCCCTGCTGTCCTGGTCACTTCTTCGGCTGCCAGGCCTCGACGTTCCACCAGGGGCCGCTGGCGAAGCCGTGCTCGTGGGGCTCCACCTGCGTGGTCGTCCCGTTCCAGCGGTCGGCCAGCACGTAGAGGTGGTCGATGTGGGTGAGGAAGGTGTAGCCGGGGTCCTCCACGAGCGCGCGCTGGAGCCTGTCGTAGGCGGCTTTGCGCCGGTCCGGGTCCTGGCTGCGGCGGCCGGTGTCCAGGGCCCGGTCCACCGTCGGGTTGTCGTAGCGGGCCATGTTGTTGAAGCCGTCGCCGGCGAGGGAGGAGTGCAGCAGGGTGTAGAGGCCGAAGTCGGGGTCGCCGGTGCTGCCGAAGCCCGCGAGGACCGCGTCCTTGCCCATCCGCGGCTCGATGACCTCCCAGGTGGCGCTCTCCACCCGTACGTCGATGCCGGCCTTGCGCGCGTCGGAGGCGTAGGCGAGCGCGTGGTCCTGGCGGACCTTGTCGCCCGAGGGGTAGAGCAGGGTGAACGCGGCCCGGCGGCCGTCCTTGACGCGGATGCCGTCCCCGCCCGTCTTCCAGCCCGCCCGGTCCAGGATCCGCCGGGCCTCGGCGAGGTCCCGGCTCCGCTCGACGCCCTCGGCGAACCAGGGGTCGCCGACGGGCAGCGGCCCGTACGCCGGCCTGCCCGCCCCGTCGAGGATCCTGTCGACCATGGCCTTGCGGTCCACGGCGGCGTCCAGGGCCCGGCGGACGGCGCGGTCGCCGGTCACCGGATGGCCGGTGGGCAGGGTGACGGCCCGGAAGTCGTACGACTTCGCCTCGTACGTGCGCTTGCCGCGGTCGCCGCGGAAGGTGGCGGCCAGGTTGGGCGGCAGGACCGCGCCGTCGAGGTCGCCCGAGCGCAGCCGGGTGGCGCGCACGTCGTCGTCGGTGACGACCGCCATGGTGACCGTCTTCACCTTGGGCTTCGCGCCCCAGTAGTGCGGGTTGGCCTTGAAGGTGAGCTTTTCGCCCTTGCTCCAGCCGGCCAGGACGTACGGGCCGGTGCCGACCGGCCTGGTGTTGAAGGAGCCGGTGTTGGGGTCCTGCCCGCCGGCGACGTGCTCGGGGACGATGGGCAGCACCGTGCGGGCGGCGAAGGGCGCGTAGGGGTACTTGAGTGTGAAGACGACCCGGTCGTCCCCGTCGGCCCGGACGCTCTTGAGGGCGTCCAGCTCGCTCCGGGCGGTGTTGTTGGTCCTGGGGTCGAGGACGGTCCGGTAGGTGAAGACCACGTCCGAGGCGGTCAGCGGCTCGCCGTCGCTGAACCTGACCCCCTCGCGCAGGGTGTAGGTGTAGGTGCGGCCGCCGTCGCCGACCTTCGGGAGCGCGGCCGCCAGCGCGGGCTTGAGCTTCAGGTCCGCGTCGCGGGCGAGCAGCCCGTCGAAGATCTTGGAGTTCCCGTCCTTGCCGTAGCCCAGCAGCGGGCTGAGGGTGTCCGGCTCGGAGGCCACCCCGATCACGACGGAGTCGGCGGACCCGCCCTCGCCCGCGCCGCCGCCGGGCGCCGAGCAGGCGGCGGCGCCGACGGCCACCGCCGCGGTGACGGCGACGCCTCGTATCCGACCGGTCGTCATGGACCTCACACCCTTATTGCCAAAGTCGCGTTGTTGCACAGCAACGGCAATTAAAGGTCACCAGGGTGCCCGCACACCAGTGCGGGCACCCTGCCGGGTCCCTCGCGGCCTTCCTTCCCGGGCTCAGTGCGACATCGGCAGCACCGCGTACACCGCCTTGCCGTCCGGCCCGGTCCTGACGCGGACGTCCTCGGCCAGCTCGCGCACCAGGGGCCAGCCGAAGCCGCCCGGCTCCCAGGGCTGCGAGGGGCGCGGGCGGGGTGGCGCGGGGCTCGCGTCCGCCACGCAGACCGTCATCGTCCCCGGCCCCGCCCACAGCTCGAAGCCGGTGACGCCGCCGGCGTGCCGAATGGAGTTGGCGACCAGCTCCGACACCACGATCAGCGCGGCGTCCACCTCGGCGGGATCCCTGGGGGCGACCGCGGAGAGGAAGGTGCGGGTCAGCCTCCGGGCGCACTCCGCCGTCCGCGGCCTCACCGCGGGCCGGTGCGCATCCTCACGGAAGGGGTGCACGACCACTACCTCCCTTGTCCTTGAACGAGCCTTTTGTCCGGTTACCCGCAACGCCTCGGTCAACCCTCCCCCGCACTCGTCCGGCGGGTGCCCGAGAGCTTGAACACAGTGGGAGCGATGCGACACGAGCCACCACGGCACGGGGTACCCGGATGAAGAGACAGTCACCGAGCGGGCGACCGAGCGGGGGCGGCCGACGGAACGATCAGGCCAGAACCCGGCAACAGTTGCCATTTGACAACTATGGGCAGGAGGCAACAAAGTAACCGTGTCGGACGTGTGCGGGGAAGGATCTGGAATGTTCCGGTGGGCGGAGGCCGCTCCGTGCGCTGGTCACCGACGCCGGAGGGCGCCGGAGAACCCGCTGCCGCGCCCGCAGGCGCCAGGACGCGTTCAGGCGGTCCGGCTGCCGGGACCCTGGGCGTCGTGGTGTATCTGAGCCGCCGCCGCGCGGCAGAACGCCTCCAGCCCCTCCAGCAGGGAGCCCCGCTCGGCGGCGGGCATCTGGTCCAGCACCGCCCTCAGCTCCCGCTCCCTGCGTGCGCGCAGATCGGAGAGGAAGGCGCGGCCCCGGCCGCTCAGGTGCAGGCGCACCTCGCGCCGGTCGGCCGCGCTCACCTCGCGCTCGACGAAACCGGCGGCGACCAGCCGGTCGCAGAGCCGGCTGGCCGACGGGGGCGTGGAGGCGAGGGAGTCGGCGAGGGAGCGCAGGTTGATGCCCTCCTGGTGCTCGAGCATGAGCAGCACGCGCAGCTGGGACGCGGACGCGGGGGCGGTCGACGCCCGCCCCCACAGGACCTCCAGCAACTCCGCGGCCGTGGAGGTCACGCGCGCCACCTCGTCGGCCTCTGGGCGGGGGCGGAAGGAAGTCACAGTCACACTCTCGCAGGCACCGGGATGGCCGCCAGCGTACTAGGCCCCGTCGTCGAACTCCCGTCGTCCGCCCGGCGGGCGGGCCCCGCGGCGTCGGGTGCGTGCTCCCGGCGTGCCGGGCGCCGGCCCTCGTACGGGATGTACTCGGCTCTGCGCCCGGTGCGGCGGGAGTGCGTGCAGGGCGCCGCGGGGCAGGCGGGAGTTCGACGACGGGGCCTGGGCGCGGCACCCGGCCGGAGGGGTCCGGACGACCGGCACGGCTGAACAGGCGACCGCGCCCGCGCGAGGAAGCCCGAAAGTGTCCGGCGAAAGATTGGTGTGTTTACCATCGTGAACAGATTTGTTGCCGCTGAGCGCGCACTGCGCAAGGCGGCGCCCCACGAGTTGCTCGACGCCGTCCGCCGCGTACTGCGCGAGCAGTACGCGGCGGAGTCCGTCGAGCTGTTCATGGCGGACTACGGCCTGACGGTCCTGCAACCGGTGTCCGTGCTGCCGCACACCACGGAACCGGTGGCGGTGCACAACAGCCCCGCCGGCCGGGCCTTCGGGGCCCAGGAGCCCTTCGTGGAGACCGTCCGCGACGGCCTGGTGCGCGCGCATCTGCCCGTCACCGTGCGCGGTGACCGCCTCGGCGTGCTGTCGGTGACGCTGCCGGGCGACGGCCCCGTGCGCGGCCGCCCGGACGAGCTGGCCGAGCTCGCCGAGATCGCCGAGGTCCTCGCGCACGAGGTGGTCGTCGCCGAGCGGGACACCGACGTCTACCTGCAGGCCCGTCGCAAGGACCGGCTCACCCTGGCCGCCGAGATGCAGTGGCAGCTGCTGCCGGGCCGCGCCTGCGCCCGCCCGGAGTACGAACTGGGCGCCCTGCTGGAGCCCGCCTACGGCATCTTCGGCGACAACTTCGACTGGTCGGCCACGGCCGACCGGCTGACGCTCTACGTCACCAACGGCATGGGCGAGGGCATAGAGGCGTCCCTGCTGACCAACCTGGCCATCAACGCCCTGCGCAACGCGCGGCGGGCCGGCATCCCCCTCGCCGACCAGGCGGCACTGGCCGACCAGGCGGTGTACGCCCACTACCGGGGCCGCTGCTACCTGTCGGTGCTCATGCTCGACTTCGACCTGGCCACGGGGCGGGCCCGGGTGGTGGACGCCGGGTCCCCGCAGATGCTGCTGCTGCGCGGCGGCACGGTGGAGCGCGTCACCTTCGAGGCCCAGCTGCCGCTCGGCATGTTCGAGGAGACCGACTACGTGGCGCAGGAGTTCCGCGCCGAGCCCGGCGACCGGCTCGTCTTCGTCAGCGACGGGGTGTACGCGGCGGCCTCCCCCAAGGGCGAGGCGTACGGGGAGGCGGCCCTGGCCCGGGCGATCACGGCCACCCGCCTGCTGCCCGCCGCGGAGGTGCCGCGCGCCCTCCTGCGGGAACTGACCGGCCACCGCGGCGGGCCCGCGGCGGACGACGACGCCCTGGTGGTGTGCCTGGACTGGCGCGGGCGGTGAGGCGGACGCCGTGACCCGGCGTCCGCCTCACCGCCCGCGCGGCGCCGGGCCGGGACCGGGGCCGCGGGGCCGGGGCCGCGGGGCCGGAACCGGGGCCGGGGCCGGGGCCGGGGCCGGGGCCGGCGGGCAAAGGACTGTCCAGGAACACCGGCCGTGTGTTGTTTGCGCCGAAAGCCCGGCGCTAATGTTTGTCATACGGCAATAATCAGCTTTGTGCGCGCCGCGCCCCGCGACGCCTGTCAGAGGGAGACGATGCAGGTGTCGGAGCAGGACCAGGTCTGCGAGCCGGTGGCGCACCGGGTGGGCGTCTTCCTCACCGAGCGCCGCGAGCAGATCGCTCAGCGCCGGGCGGGCGCCACCTTGTTCCGCACCGTCTTCACGGTGTCGCGGGACGAGGCGGTGGAGGCGTGCAGGGCCACCACCCCGGCCGACGCCCCGGCCGACGCCCTGGCCCACGCGCTCGGCCGGCTGCGCGAGGGCCCGCCGGAGCCGGCCGTCGCCGCGAGCCGGCTGTGACCGGTCCGCCCGGGGAGTACGCGCCGCCGGCGGACGAGGGGACGCCATGACGACCCCGGCCCCCGGCTTCGCCGCGTCCATCTGCCTGCCCATCGGTTCGGACGCCGACCTGGCCTGGGCACGGCAGCAGGTGCGGCAGACCGCGGCCGGGCTCGGATTCAGCCTGGTGCAGCAGACCAAGCTGATCACGGCGGCCAGCGAGCTGGCCCGCAACACCCTCGTGCACGGCGGCGGCGGCCGCATGGAGATCACCCCGGCGGCACAGGGGGCGTCACGCGGTCTCAGGCTGGCCTTCACCGACACCGGCCCCGGCATCCGGGACGTCGGGCTGGCGATGACCGACGGCTACACCACGGGGGGCGGGCTGGGCCTGGGGCTGAGCGGGGCCAGGCGGCTGGTCCACGAGTTCGCCATCGAGACCGAGCCCGGCAAGGGCACCACCGTCACCGTCGTCGCCTGGGCCACCGGTCCGCCGCCCTCCCGGCCGGGCGCCCGGTGAGCCGGGTCGGGGACGTCCCCGAGCACGGCTCCACCCGGGTCCGGGACGTCCGCGCGGCGGCGGGTCCCACCGCGTTCAGCGCACGCCGGGGTCCGGGACGTCCGGCGGGCCGCCCCAGGCGGCCAGGAACGCCTTCACGCCGCGCCACAGCGCCTCGCGTTCGCCGTCGGTCATGCCCGTGAGGACGGCGGCCAGGGCCTGGGTGCGCCGGACGGCGACGTCCTCCAGCACGTGTCGGCCGTGCCCGGTGAGGGCCAGCCGCACCTCGCGGCGCCTGTGCGGGTGCAGGGTCCGCTCCAGCAGACCGGCCGCCTCCAGCCGGTCGCACAGCCGGCTGGCGGTGGGCAGCCCTATGTCCAGCCGCTCGGCCAGGCCCGTGAGGTTGAGGCCGGGCGCGGCCTGGAGCGCGCGCAGCGCCCGCAGTTGGTGCGGGGACAACCGCAGCGCCGCCTCCTGCGCGGCCAGGGACCACAGGGTCGTCAGACTCTCCACGGCATCGGCGATCTCCAGCGCGACGGCCTCGGGACCGTCCCCCTCGTCCTTCACCCGGTCGTCGCCGGGGCCGCCGAGACGGGTCACGAACACATCGCTTTCAGTAAGTTTCGGGCCTTGCGGTGGTCATCCTCATTCAATCGCTCTACCCGAAGACCCGGGAGGCAAGCGGTCCCGATCGGAAGCGGACCGCAACCCGGCCGGTCCTCACGAGGGCGGGCCGGACCGGTGGCGGCGGGCCCCGCGCCGAGGGCGGCAGGCCCCCGCGCCCGGGGGCGGCCCCCGGTTCCTTCCTCGCGGCACCCTGTTTCTGCAGTAGGCTCCTGATCCATGTCGCACCCTGATGACCTGCTCGTCGGCATCGCCGCGATGGTGGAATCGGAGGGCAGCAGCCAGATGCCGCTCACCGTGGTGGTCCCCGGGGCCGTGATCACGGGACGGCTGGCTCCCGAGGCCCTGTGGAAACAGCGCGTGGCGGAGGTGCTGGGGGACTCCGCACGACTCGGTCCGTTCTCCGCCGTCTTCGCCACCGCGGACGGCGACGGCCGGCCCGCCCGGAGCGAGGCGCGCCCCACGCACCTCCACTTCCACGTCGCACGAATCCTCCAGGGCAGCTTCGGCATCCCCGACACGGGCGGCATGTACCGCGTCGCGCTGGAGGACGTCAGCGCCTGGACGGTGGGGGACATCGGCTACTCGGACCAGTGAGGCGCGGGGCCTGCCGCGAGGACTGGTGAGATCCGGCCGGGCCTCGGGAACCTCCCGGTGGCCGGGCCCGGTCGCCGTGGACGGCCCGCCCCGTCCGCGCGCGCGTAGCCGACGGCGCCCGCCGGTGCCGGGACACGCCGGCCGGCGGCCTGCCGGGCACGGTCGCCACCGCTGCGGCCGGGGTGTCCGGGGCGGTGTTCCCGCTGCCGGTCCAGCCGGGCGTCCCCGGCGTGCCCGGCCCTCGCGATCACCCCGGCGAACCTGCTGTTCGACGTCGTCGCCGGGCCGGACGCGCCGTGGCGCCACCGGCGCGCCGGCGCCTGCGCGGGGCCCCGTCCGGCGCCTGGTGCCGGGCACGCCGCCCGGTGCCGTCCCCGGTGCCGTCCCCGGCGCCGCCGTGCGCGTCCCCGCCCTGCCCGGGCCGGCCGTCTTCCGGCTGCTGATCGCCGCGCTGCCGCTGCCGCTCGGGGTGTGGCTGTGGCTGTGGCTGTGACCGTGCGTACGGACGCTCGCGCCGGTGCCCGCCCGGCCCGGCCGCCGAGCCGTCCGCGACCGCGCCGACCGCGCTCGCCCTGCCGGTGGGGGTGGCCGGCGGTGTCCACGGCATCGGCGGCGGTTCCCTCCCCGGGCCGGTCCCCGCCGCCCGCGGCCCGCCCCTGGTCCGGGTCGCCCCGGCGGCCCTCGCCGCGACCTTCGTGACCTCGGGGGCCGGCGCGGGCGCGTACGCGCCGCTGTCGCCGGTGACCGCCGGTGCCGTGGCGCCCGACTGGTGACTGGCTCGGGCTCGCCTGCGGCACCGGCGGGCTGCCGGGCGGGCATCTCGGTGCGCGCCTGCGGAGCCGGGTGCCCGAGCGGGCCCTGCGGCCGCTGCCCGGGGCTCTCGCCGCGGCCCTCGGCGCGCCGTACGCCGCGCAGGCGCCGGGGGGGGGGGCCCGGGGGGCGGCGGGGGGGGGGGCGGGGGCGGGGGGGGGGGGGCGGGCGGCGGGCGGGGGGGGGGGGCGGGCGGGGGGGCCGT
>NZ_JBFATO010000011.1:0-34088 GCF_040678355.1 Streptomyces sp. NPDC052701 | reverse complement strand
GGCCCCCCCCCCCGCCCCCCGCGCCCCCCGCCCGCCGCCCGGGGCGCCCCCCCCCCCCGCGGCGCCCCCCCCCGGCGGATCGGTCGGCAGATCGGCCGGGGGCCGGCCGGGGCGGCCGGGGCGGCCGGAGGGACCAGCCGGGAGGTCAGCCGGAGGAACCAGCCGGGAGATCGGCCGGAGGAACCAGCCGGGAGATCGGCCGGAGGGATCGGCCGGAGACCAGCCGAGGGACCAGCCAGGGACCAGTCGGGGACCAGTCTGGAGATCGGCCCGAGGGACCAACCGAGGACCAGCAGAGGACCAGCAGAGGACCAGCCGGGGATCGACCAAAGGATCGGCCGGGGGCCGGCCGAAAACGGCCGGAAACGGCCGGAGGCAGGGCCCCTCCCCCACACCACGTCGTCCGGCACCGGTCCCTCCCCTCGTGGGGACCGGTGCCGAACGGTGGGCCGGTCTCGTCCGCGCCGTACGGCGTGGACGAGGGAGTTCCGGGGTGGACACGGGAGAGGTGGTGGCCCTGCGGGCACGGGTCGAGTGGCCCGTCCGGCGACGCGCGGTTACCGCGCTGCTACGTAGTGATCCTGCCGGTTGTGGCCTCCGTAGAGGAGGTTCCGGCCAACGGACACCGATTCCGCCGCAGGTCAGCCGTATAAAGTGGGTTTTCCGGTCCGGACGTCCAGGTGCGGGGAAGTAAGGGGTGGAGCCTTGGGTTCCGACTCGACGGCACGCACAGCCTTCGCGGAACGTCTCGCGCTGCTGTACAAGGAGGCGGGCAATCCTCCCCTCAAGCGCGTGGCCGAGGCGGTCGTCCGGTTGCAGCGGGTCGACGAGCGTGGACGGCCCGTGCGGGTGTCCGCCCAGCGGATCAGCGACTGGCGGCGGGCCAAGAACGTGCCCGCCCAGTTCGCCGCCCTCGCGGCGGTGCTGTACGTGCTGATCCCGCAGGCGCGGCGCGCGCGGCCCGCACCCGTCTCCCCCGGCCTGTACGACCTGGCCCAGTGGCAGCGGCTGTGGGAGCGCGCGGTGGCCGACCCGGTCGGCGACCGGCCCGCCGCGGACGTGGAAGAGGAGGAGGGGCCCCCGCCCGAGGCGCCGGCCGTGCCCGGCGGGGTGTGCCCGTACCGGGGGCTGGCCCCCTACCGCCGGGAGGACGCCCGGTGGTTCTTCGGCCGGGAGCGCAGCACGGACGCCCTCGTCGCGCAGCTTCGCGCGGCGGAGGAGACCGGCGGCCTGGTCATGCTGGTGGGCGCCTCGGGGGCCGGCAAGTCCTCCCTGCTGAACGCCGGGCTGGTACCCGCGTTACGGGACGGCGCGCCGGGCGCCGGGCACGGGCCGCCCCGGGAGGTGGTGCAGCTCGTCCCCGGCGGTGATCCGCTCGCGGAACTGACCCGCCGCATCCCCGAGCTCGCACCCGTCGTCTCCCGCGCGGTGCGCGAGGGCGCGCCGGAGCCCGCCGCGCCCTGGTTCGCCGGGGCGGTGCGGGAGGCCGTCGGCGCCTGGGCGGACCGCGCGGGAGACGGCGGGCGCCCGGTGGTCATCGTGGACCAGTTCGAGGAGGCCTTCACCCTCTGCCCCGACGAGACCGGCCGGCGCACCTTCGTGCAGGCTCTGCACGCCGCCTGCACGGGCCCCGGCCCCGGCGGGCCGGGGCCCGTCCTCGTGGTCATCGGGATACGCGCCGACTTCTACGAGCAGTGCCTCGGCTATCCGCACCTGGCCGACGCGCTGCAGCACCGGCACATGGTGCTCGGGCCGCTGACCACCACGGAGCTGCGCGAGGCGGTGACCGGCCCGGCCAAGGCCGTGGGGCTGGAGCTCGAACCGGGGCTCGCGGAGCTGATCGTGCGGGAGGTGAGCGCCGACGGGCCGCGCGGGGCGCACGACGCCGGGGTGCTGCCGCTGCTCTCCCACGCGCTGCTCGCCACCTGGCAGCGGCGCAAGGCGGGCCGGCTGACCCTGGCCGGCTACCGCGCGGCGGGCGGCATCCAGGGGGCGGTGGCGGCGACCGCCGAGCGGGCCTGGTCCGGCCTCGATCCGGCGGCCCGCACGGCCGCGCGGCTGCTCCTGCTGCGGCTGGTCCGCCTCGGCGAGGACACCCAGGCCACCCGCCGGCGGGGCACGCGCCGCCAGCTCGCGGCGGAGTCGACGGACCCCGGCAAGACGGAGGAGTCCCTGGAGGCCCTGGTCCGCGCCCGGCTGGTGACGCTGGACGCGGAGACGGTGGAGATCACCCACGAGGCGCTGCTGCACGCCTGGCCCCGGCTGCGCGACTGGATCGACGAGGACCGGCAGGGCAACCTGCTGCGCCAGCGGCTGGAGGAGGACGGCAGGGCCTGGGAGGGGTCGGGGCGCGACGCGTCGCTGCTGTACCGGGGGTCGCGGCTGGAGCAGGCCCACACCTGGGCGAGGTCCGCCGGCGACACCTACCTCACCCGCAGCGCCGTGGAGTTCCTGGCGGCCTCGGTCAGGCTGCGCCGGCGTACCGTCTGGATCAGCCGGAGCGCGGTGGCGGCGCTGGTCGCCCTGGCGGTCCTGGCCGCCGGCGCGGCGATGGTCGCCCGGCAGCAGCGGGACGAGGCGGTCTTCGAGCAGGTGGTCGCCGAGGCCGACCGCGTCCAGTACACCGACCCGTCGCTGTCCGCCCAGCTCGACCTGGTGGCCCACCGGCTGCGGCCGGACCACGAGGGCACGAGGAACCGGCTGGTCTCGATCGTGAACGCGCCGCTGGCCACGCCCCTGCTCGGCCACACCGGCGCGGTCTACCTCACCTCGTTCCGCCCGGACGGCCGGGTCCTGGCCACCGCCAGCTACGACCGGACCGTCCGGCTGTGGGACGTGGCGGACCCGACCCGTCCGAAACCCCTGGGCGGTCCCCTCACCGGGCACCGCAGCTGGGTGAGCAGCGCGGTCTTCAGCCCGGACGGCCGCACGCTGGCCAGCGCGGCGGACGACGGCACCGTCCGGCTGTGGGACGTGACCGACCCCCGCCGGCCGCGCCCGCTCGGCGCGCCCCTGACCGGCCACGACGGCACGATCTACCTGCTCGCCTTCAGCCCGGACGGCCGCACCCTGGCCTCCGCCAGCGAGGACCGCACCGTACGGCTGTGGGACGTGTCGGATCCCGCGCGCCCGGCCCGCCGGGGACGCCCCCTCACCGGCCACACCGCCGCCGTGCGCTCGGTGGCGTTCAGCCCCGACGGGCGGACGCTGGCCGCCGGGGGCGACGACCACACCATCCGGCTGTGGGACCTGTCCGGGCCGGGCCGCCCGGAGCCGGCCGGCGGGAAGCTGGCCGGCCACCGCGGCACCGTGCACTCCGTGGCCTTCAGCCCCGACGGCCGCACGCTCGCCAGCGGCAGCGCCGACGACAGCATCCAGCTGTGGGACGTGGCCGACCCGCGCGAGGCGGCGCCGCTCGGCGCCCCGCTCACCGCGCACACCGGCCCCGTGTGGTCGGTGGCCTTCAGCCCCGACGGCACGATGCTCGCCGCCGGCAGCGCGGACAGCACGGCGAGCCTGTGGAACGTCAGCAATCCGGCGTACCCGTCGCAGGTCGGCGAACCCCTGGCGGGCAGCAGCGGCGAGATGTACGCCGTGGGCTTCAGCCCCGACGGGCGGACCCTCGCCACCGGCAGCGGCGACAGCAAGGTCCGCCTGTGGTCGATCCCCACGTCGGACATGACCGGCCGCGGCGGAGCGTTCCGGCCGGACGGGCGGGTGCTTGCCACGGCCGCGCGCGACGGACGGGTCCGGCTGTGGGACGTGACCGCTCCGCACCGGCCCGTGACGCTGGGCGAGCCGTTCATGCCGGGCGACGGCGGCCTGCGGACGCTGGTGTTCTCCCCCGACGGCCGCACCCTGGCGGTGCTGGAGGAGAACCGCGCGGTACGGCTGTGGAACGTCGCCGACCCGGCCCGGCCCGTGCCCCACGGGCCGCCCATCGAGCTGCGGACCCGGTTCACCGGCCCCGACGCGCTGGCGTTCGGCCCCGACGGCCGCACCCTGGCCACCGCCTACGACGACCGCACCATCCAGTTGTGGAACGTGGCCGACCCGTCCCGCCCGCTGCCGCTGGGCCCGCCGCTCACCGGGCACCGGGGCTACGTCAACTCCCTCCTGTTCAGCCCCGACGGCCGCACCCTGGCCAGCGGCAGCGCCGACGGCACCATCCGGCTGTGGAACGTGGCCGACCCCCGCCACGCCGCCCTGCGGGGCCGGCCGCTGACGGGCCATCACGGACCCGTCAACGTCCTGGCCTACAGCCCCGACGGCCGCACGCTGGCCAGCGGCGGCGACGACGACGCGGTCCGGCTGTGGAACGCCTCCGGCTCCGCCGGGGACACCCGGCCGGGCGCCACCCTCACCGGTCACACCGAGGCGGTCGTGTCCCTGACCTTCAGCCGGGACGGCCGCACCCTGGCCAGCGGCGGCAACGACACCACGGTCCGGCTGTGGAAGGTCGACCCGCCCACCCGGGCCACCCCCATCGGCCAGTCGATGAGCCCCAACGCCAAGACCGGCAATTTCCTCTCCTTCAGCCCCCGCGGCCGCATGCTCGGGGTTTCCAGCGGCGCCGGAACCATCCGGCTGTGGAACCTGGACGTCGACGCCGCTATCCATCGCATTTGCTCGGTCACGCGGGGCGTCCTGACCGCGGAGAAATGGCACGAGTATCTGCCCCGCCTCTCGTTCGACCCGCCGTGCGAGAAGTGACGGCGGCCGAACTCCGGTTCGACCTCGCGTGATTCCGCTCACAGCTTCTCCCCCGAGTCGAGCGGACCGCCCCCGCCGTCCCAACGCCCTTGTTACTCTTGGTGCAGCCCGATCGCTGGTGCTTCCCCCGTCGCCAGCGATCGGGCCTTTCCATGCCCGGACGGCGATATCCCGCCACCCGCGGCCACCGGGCGGCTTTTTGCCTCCCGGGCAAATTCCTGTGCTTTTCGGTCCGGTACACGGCATACGACAACAACGGGCGGACGACGGCGCGGACGACGGCATTAAAGGGAATGGCCGTATTTCCCCCGGGGCCCTCGGACCGGGCGCACCGTCCGGGGCCGCAGGGCGATCGCGTGCCCAGCCCTCTCCGGCGGCCACGCCGTCCCCGGCGCTCCCGGCGCTCCCGGCGCTCCCGCGGCAAAGGTCCGCGGCCCGGGCCCTATTCGCCGATGCCGACGTCGATGTCGATGGCCCGGGACGGGCACCTCTCCGCCGCCTCGCGCACCTGCGGATCGTCACCGGAGTCCTCGCGGCCCGGCAGGACGGCGCCGAGCCCGTCCACCACGGTGAAGACGGAGGGGACCCGGTAGGCGCAGTCGCCGGAGCCGTAGCACGCCTCGCGGTCCACCGAGATCTTCATCTGCCCTCCCGTCGCCAGCGGACTCCCACGGGGTCACTGCCCAGACGGCCACCCGCCGAACCGGCCCGCGCGCGGACGGCGCCGACGAGGGGGTTTGGGCCGCTTCTTTTGGATCATCCTGCGGACCCGATGTGAATGCCGGCGATGTGGAGGGCTGCCAGGTAGACGGTGGCGGTCTTGTCGTAGCGGGTGGCTAAACCGCGCCACTGCTTGAGTCTGTCGATGCAGCGTTCGGCGGTGTTGCGCTGCTTATAGGCGTCGCGGTCGAAGGCTGGCGGCCTGCCGCCGGCTCGGCCGCGCGTCTTGCGGTTGGCGATCTGCGGCTGCCGTCCTTCGGTCCCGCACGACACAAGCTCGCTTGAAGCTTCAATGAAACCACCTCGGTTTCACTTGACGCTTCAAGTCAATCGGCCTACCTTTAGTTGAAGCGTCAAGTCATCGGGAGAGGTCCGACACCATGAACGTCACCCTCTGGGTCATCGCGGGCCTCCTGGCCGTCGCATTCGCCCTCGCCGGTCTGATGAAGATCGCCCAGCCGAAGGAGAAGCTGGCCGCGTCCGGGATGGGATGGACCGGCGACTTCTCCGCCGGTGCGGTGAAGGCCATCGGCGCGCTGGAGGTGCTCGGCGCGCTCGGCCTGCTCCTGCCCGCGGCCCTGGACGTCGCGCCGGTCCTGGTGCCGCTGGCGGCCACAGGGCTGGCGGTCCTCATGCTCGGCGCCGCGGCCGTCCACGCCCGCCGCCAGGAGCAGCAGATGATCGGCGTGAACGCCGTCCTGCTGATCCTGGCCGCCGTCGTGGCATGGGGCCGCTTCGGCCCCTACGCCTTCTAACGTCTTCACAAAACAGTCGAAATCGCACCAAGGTCTTTTGGAGATCGTCATGCGTGCACTGAACGTTCCTGAGCCCGGTGCCCAGCCCGCCGTGTCCGACCTGCCCGTCCCGGAGGTCACCGACGGCCATGTCCTGATCCGGGTGAGGAACGCGGCCCTGAACGCCGTCGACAACGCCCTGGCCTCGGGAATGATGGCCGAGATGATGCCCCACGCCTACCCGCTGGTGCTGGGGCGGGACGCCTCCGGTGTGGTCGAGGCGGTCGGCGCGGGCGTCGACCACGTGGACCCCGGTGACGAGGTCTTCGGACACGTCCTGCTCGCCCCGCCGATCCAGGCTGGCACCCTCGCCGAGTACGCGCTGCTCCCGGCCGCCTCGGTGGCGGCCAAGCCGGCTGGGCTGGACTTCGCCACGGCCGCGGCCCTGCCGCTGGCCGGCACCGCCGCCTACGCCTCCGTCGAAGCCCTCGACGTCCAGCCGGGGCAGGTCGTCCTGGTGGTCGGTGCCACCGGCGGCGTCGGCTCCTATGCCGTGCAGCTGCTCGCCGCCCGTGGCGCCACCGTCGTGGCGACCGGGACACCCGCCGACGCCGATCGGCTCACCGGCCTGGGCGCCGCGACGGTCGTCGACCACACCACCGCCACGCCGGTCGCCGACCAGGTCACCGCCGCCTACCCCGACGGCCTCGACGGCCTGATCGACCTGGTCTCCCGCAGTGCCGAAGGACTGCCCCTGAGCGCCCTGCGCAAGGGCGGCAAGGTCACCAGCACCCTGAACGCCGCCGACGAGCAGGCCCTCGCCGCGGCCGGGCTGACCGGCAGCAACATCATGGCCACCCCGGTCCGCGAGGTCATCGAGCGGCTGGCCGCCCTGGCCGCCGAGGGCACCGTCAAGGCCGACATCGCCACCGTCCTCCCCCTGGAGCGGGCCGCCGAGGGCCTGTCGACCCTCGCCGCCGGCCACGCTCGCGGCAAGATCATCGTCAACGTCGGCGATTGACCCGGACCACCGTCCTGCCCTGCTGCCCAGCTCCGCCCCACCCCGCCCCGCCCGGAAGGGCGGTGGCCCGCATCCCTGACAGAACCGACGGAAAGCCCTTCTCATGATCATCGTCACCGGCGCCACCGGCCAGCTCGGCCGCCTCGTCGTCCAGGAGCTGCTGACCCGCGTCCCTGCCGACCAGATTGTCGCGGCCGTCCGCACCCCGGACAAGGCAGCTGATCTCGCCGAGCAGGGCGTCCAGGTCCGCGAGGCCGACTACGACCGCCCCGAAACCCTCAAGGCCGCTTTCGAGGGCGCCGAGAAGATCCTGCTGATCTCCGGCAGCGAGGTCGGCCGCCGCATCCCGCAGCACCAGGCCGTCATCGACGCCGCCAAGGACGCGGGCGCCGGCCTCCTGGCGTACACCAGCGTCCTTCACGCCGACACCTCTACCCTGCCCGTCGCCCCCGAGCACCAGGCCACCGAGGAAGCGATCAGGGCCAGCGGCCTGACCTACAGCCTGCTGCGCAACGGCTGGTACAACGAGAACTACATCCCCGCCGCCCAGCAGGGCGCGGCCAACGGCGTCATCATCGGCAGCGCCCGCGACGGCCGCATCTCCTCGGCCTCGCGCGCCGACTACGCCGCAGCCGCCGCCGTGGTCCTCACCGGCGACGGCCACGACAACACCGTCTACGAACTCTCCGGCGACACCGCCTTCACCATGGACGACGTCGCCGCAGACATCACCGCGGTCACCGGTACCCAGGTCACCTACCAGGACCTGCCCGCCGAGGCGCACACCCGGGCCCTGGCCGAGGCCGGTCTGCCCGAACCGGTCGTGGAGATGCTCGTCGCGATCGACGCCGGCACCGCAGAAGGCCAGCTGGCCGGCACCACCGGCGACCTCTCCCGCCTCATCGGACGGCCCACCACCGCACTGCGCGCGACCCTCACCGCTGCACTCGCCGACTGAACCAGCCGCACACGCCGCTCCTCACGGGCGCCGGTCCCGCGCCGCCGCCTTCCTCCGCCACTCGTCCCCTTTCAAGGAGATCCTCATGTCCACCTCACCCTCTTCCGCACCCTCGGCCACGTCCATGGCTCAGGCGCCCGGACGGGGCGCGGTCGCCGGATGGCTGCTGGGGGGCATCGTCGCCGCGAGCATCGCCAACGCGGTGATCGCCCTGATCGCCCTGGCGGCGGGGGCCTCCGACGACTTCCAGCCCCTGCAGCCCGGCGCCTACGTCTCCTTCACCGTCCTGGGCGTCCTCATCGGCGCGGCCGGCTGGGCGGTCGTCCGACGCCGCTCGGCCGATCCGCGCGCTCTGCTGACCCGGCTCGTTCCCGCCGTGGTCGTCGTGTCCCTGGTCCCTGACCTGATGATGTTCTTCAGCGACTACAAGCCGCACGCCGACGCCGCCGGAATCATCGCCCTGATGCTCATGCATGTGGCGGTCGCCGCCATCGCGGTCGCCGCCTACCTGCGCGCCCTGCCCCTGAACGACACCCCCCGCGGCTGACCCGCGAGCCGCCCCTTCCCCGGCGGCGGGGAGGCCCCAGCCCTTGATCCGCCCAGCCGCGGAGCGGGAGGTACACCCATGCACGAGACAGCCGCCGTCGCGCTTGAAGCGTCAAATTATCGTGGGGGTATGAACACCGACGAGCCGAACTGGCTGGATGACGAGGAACAGCAGACCTGGCTTGCCATGGTCGGCATGCTGGTCAGCCTCCCCGCCGCCCTGGACGCCCAGCTCCAGCGGGACGCCGGCATCTCCCACTTCGAGTACCAGGTCCTCGCCGGACTCTCCATGTCCCCCGAGCGCACCCTGCGGATGAGCGACCTGGCGGAGTTCGCCGAAGCCTCCCTCTCCCGGCTCTCCCACACCGCCAAGCGCCTGGAGAAAAAGGGCTGGCTCACCCGCACCCCCGACCCCGCCGACGGCCGCTTCACCCTCGCGATCCTCACCGACGCCGGCTGGGACAAGGTCACCGCCACCGCCCCCGGCCACGTCGCCGAAGTACGCCGCCTGGTCATCGACCCCCTGACCAAGGCGCAGGCCAGGCAACTGCGGGAGATCAGCCGCCGCGTCACCGACGCCATCCACCCGGGCCGCACCTGCCCCCCGATGCTCCACCCCTGACCCGCACCCCGTCACCACCCCTGCCCCGGGCGGCCTGCGGCGCACCGATCCCCACCCCACACCCACCCCCGCCTGCTCGACGGCCCGCAGCCGCCACGGAGACCACCATGCCCGACCTGCTGAACCCCGCCACCCCTGCCGGCGCCTACGACGCCTTCCTCCCCGACGCCCTCACCCGGGCCGCCGCACACCGCCCCTGGACACCGGCCGACGGCCCCCTGCCCGCGATATACCTCAGCCACGGCGCCCCGCCCCTCTTCGACGACGGCCCCTGGCTGCGCGAACTCTCCGACTGGGCCCTGTCCCTGCCCAAGCCCAAGGCCATCGTGATCGTCTCCGCGCACTGGGAGGATGCCCCGCTGATGCTGTCGGCCCCCGCGGCCGGAACACCGCTGTACTACGACTTCGGCGGCTTCCACCGGCGCTACTACCAGATGCGCTACGCCACCCCCGACGCCACCGGCCTCGCCGCCCGCCTCGCCGCGATGATGCCCGACACCGAACCCCTCCACCAGCACCCCACCCGCGGCCTCGACCACGGCGCCTGGATCCCCCTGATGGCCATGTACCCGCTGGCCGACATCCCCGTCGTACAGATGTCCATGCCCACCCACGACCCCCAGCGCCTGCTGGCCCTCGGCCGCCGCCTGGCCCCCCTGCGCGATGAGGGCGTCCTCGTCATCGGCTCCGGCTTCATGGTCCACGGCCTGCCCCACATCACCCGCGACATGATGCTCCACGGCACCGTCCCCGCCTGGTCCTCCGGCTTCGACGACTGGGCCGCCGACGCCCTCGCCCGCGGCGACGTCGAGGAACTCGCCTCCTACACCCGCGCACCCGGCATGCCCTACGCCCACCCCACCCCCGAGCACTACCTCCCCATCTTCATCACCCTCGGCACCGCCCAGAACCCCGAACAGCCCGCCCAAACCGTCATCGACGGCTACATGGCCGGCCTCGCCAAACGCTCCTTCCAACTGACCTGACCCCTACCACGACCCCACCCCCACACTTCGGGAACCAGACCAGCAATGACCGCCCCTATTCCCGGTCACTGAGCGACGGGCACCACCGCCGCACCAAACTCAGCTGACCATCCGGCCCTCGTTCTGCCTACTCACGTGGTCCAAAGGAAACGGCCTAGTCGCCCCCGGCCCCGTCGTACGGATCGCGCGGTGCCGGGACCGGTGCGGCGCGGGTGACCTCGATGAAGGGGAT
This sequence comes from Streptomyces sp. NPDC052701, assembly GCF_040678355.1. Taxonomy (NCBI): domain Bacteria; kingdom Bacillati; phylum Actinomycetota; class Actinomycetes; order Kitasatosporales; family Streptomycetaceae; genus Streptomyces; species Streptomyces sp. NPDC052701. Next base: position 23,556 of record NZ_JBFATO010000011.1, on the reverse strand, counting down.
CGGGGCGTCGTTGACCGGGTCCGTGGTGCGGCGGGGGGTGTAGGTGCCGGTGACCTCCAGCCAGGTGTCCGGTCGCAGGACCGGCGGGACGCGGCCGGTCAGGGCGACCTTGACCGGCTGGGCGTCGGCGGCGCAGCAGTTGAGGCTCATGCGGACCAGGTAGGGGGTGCCGGAGGGGTCCACGGCGACGAATCCGGTGACCTCGACGGTGCGGCCGCGCAGGGAGCGGCCGCCGTCGTAGACCGCGCGGGCCGCGTAGTCGGCGACGCCGAGCCGCAGGGGGCCGGTGGCGGGCAGGTCGGGGAAGCCGAAGGGCTTCTGCAGGGCCGTGCCCGTGTGGGTCGCGCTGTAGGAGCCGAGGGCCGGCGGGGCGACCAGGATGAGGGCGAAGACGGGCAGGACGAGGAGCCAGGAGACGCGCGGTTCGTGGGAGTGGCCCTCCGCGCGCGGACGGCGCCGCTCGTACCACAGCGTCGCCAGGGCCGTCGCGATCAGCACCGCGCCCGACAGCAGCAGCAGGGGCCGCAGGCCCGCCTTGACGTAGCGCAGGTACAGGTCGGTCAGGCCCGCGTGCAGCACCGTCGCGCCGAGCAGGAACAGCAGGGCGGCCTGGGCGTGGCGGTTCACAGCAGCACCGCCCCGGTCAGGGCCGACACCGCGACGGCCAGGGCGAAGGTCGCGGGGGCGAACCGCAGGGCGAACGCGCGGCCGAAGGTGCCCGCCTGCATCGCGAACAGCTTCAGGTCCACCATGGGCCCCACCACCAGGAAGGCGAGGCGGGCCGTCGGCGAGAACTGGGTCAGGGACGCCGCCACGAACGCGTCCGCCTCCGAGCAGATCGACAGCAGGACGGCCAGCACCGCCAGGGCCAGGACCGACAGGACCGGGTCGTCGGCGGCCGCGCGCAGCCAGGCGGCCGGGACGACCGCCTTGAGGGTCGCCGCGGCCATCGCACCGACCACCAGGAACCCGCCCGCGTGCATCACGTCGTGCCGGACCGAACCCCAGAACGCGGCCCCCCTGCCCTGCCCGTCGTGCGCCGCGCGGGCCGGTGGCCGCAGCAGGTCGGCGCGGCCCAGGCGGTGCCACAGCCAGCCCATCGCGCACGCCACCAGCAGGCTGGCGGCGAAGCGGGCGAGGACCATCTCCGGGTTCCGGGGGAAGGCCACCGCCGTCGCCGTCAGCACGACCGGGTTGATCGCGGGGGCGGAGAGCAGGAACGCGAGCGCCGCCGCCGGGGTCACGCCCCGGCGCACCAGCGCCCCGGCCACCGGCACCGACGCGCACTCGCAGCCCGGCAGCACCGCGCCCGCGGCCCCCGCCACCGGAACCGCCAGCACCGGGTGCCGGGGCAGCGCCCGGGCGAAGAAGGACGGCGGGACGAACACCGCGATCGCCGCCGACAGCAGCACGCCCAGCACCAGGAACGGCAGCGCCTGCACCAGCACCGCGACGAACACCGTCGTCCAGCTCTGCATCACCGGGGCCGACAGCGCCCCGCGGACCGGGTCCTGCAGCATCACGGCCGTCAGCAGCACCAGGGTGAGCAGCAGCGGGGAGTCGAGGTGGCGGCCGTCCGCGGCCCGCGCGGGGTCCCGCCGGCCGCCGCCGGTGTCCTGCGGGACTTCCTTCGTGTCGGCCACGGGCCGGGTACCTCCGGTGGTGCGCGGGGCGACGGGATTCCCTCCCCTGCCCGTTCTCCTGTGGTTCCTGTCCGTTCCTACGGCGCGGCGGGCACGCCCGTTCACCGCGGCACCGCCGCACCGTGGAACCGCCCGTCCCGGTACGCAGTCCCCCTCCTCGTGGGAAGCGTTCCGCAGCAAAGTCTGCCGGGTGATCCGTCGGCGCACATGGTGGTGTGCGGTGACGACGGGCTCGCGCACCGGCTCGCGGCCGAACTGCGCGGTGTCTACGGCGAGCAGGTCGTCCTCGTGGTGCCGTCCCGGCGCGGCGTCCAGCGGCCCGTGGTCGGGCGGGCCCGGGCCGCCTCGGCGGCGCTGCTGGACCGGGTCCGGGTGGTGGGCGCGGCCGTCAACCGCGCGGGCGGCGCCGAACCCGCGGGCGGCGAGCGGGTGGTCGAGGCCCCGGAGCTCACCGAGGCCGTGCTCGCCGAGGCGGGCGTGGAGCGGGCCGCGGCGCTGGCGCTCGTGTACGACGACGACGAGACCAACATCCGCGCCGCCCTCACCGCCCGCCGGCTCAACCCGCGGCTGCGGCTCGTGCTGCGGCTGTACAACCGCCGGCTGGGCCAGCACATCGAGGAACTCCTGGACCAGGCTGCCGCGTTGGCCACCGGCGGCTTCGCGGCGTCACCGGCGGTCGACGCCTCCACGACCGTCCTGTCCGACGCGGACACGGCCGCGCCCGCGCTGGCCGCCACGGCCCTGGCCGGCACCAGCAAGGTCGTGCAGACGGACGGGCTGCTGCTACGCGCGGTGGAGCGGCGCCCGCCGCGCTCCGGGGAGGTGGCCGATCCGGGCCTGTGCACGCTGGCGCTGCTCTCCGCGACCAGCAACGACCCGGCCGGCGCGGACGGTTCGGAGAGCAGCGGCGAGCAGGGGCCGCAACTGCTGCCCGACGCGGCGGCGGTGGCGGCGGCCACCGGACGCGGGACCGTCGTGCTGGAGCAGGTGTCGTACTCCGGCCCGTCCCTGCCGGCCGGACGCGCCGCGGTGCCCCCCTTCGCCTCGCTGTTCTCGCGGCGGCTGCGGTGGTCGCTGGCGGGGCTGGTCGGCTGTGTGGTCGCGCTCGCCGTCGCGCTGACGGTGGTGACCGGGGAGCACCCCCTGCACGCCACCTACGTCACGCTCCTCGACCTGTTCGCCATCAACGAGCCCGCCCTGGACGCGCCCACCGGGCGGCAGGTCCTGCAACTGCTGTCCGGTCTCGTGGGCCTGCTCCTGCTGCCGGTGCTGCTGGCCGCGGTGCTGGAGGCGCTGGGCACCTTCCGGAGCGCCTCCGCGCTGCGCAAACCGCCGCGCGGGCTGGGCGGGCACGTCGTGCTGCTCGGGCTCGGCAAGATCGGCACGCGGGTGCTGACGCGGCTGCGGGAACTGCACATCCCCGTCGTGTGCGTCGAGTCCGACCCCGAGGCGCGCGGGCTCGCCACCGCCCGGCGGCTGCGGGTGCCGGTGGTGCTGGGCGACGTCACCCAGGAGGGCGTGCTGGAGGCGGCCAAGATCCACCGGGCGCACGCGCTGCTCGCGCTGACCAGCGCGGACACCACGAACCTGGAGGCCGTGCTGTACGCCCGGTCGGTGCGCCCCGACCTGCGGGTCGTGCTGCGCCTCTACGACGACGACTTCGCGACCGCCGTGTACCGCACCCTGCGGGCCGCGCACCCGCACGCGCTCACCCGCAGCCGCAGCGTCTCCCACCTGGCGGCGCCCGCGTTCGCCGGGGCGATGATGGGGCGGCAGATCCTGGGGGCCATCCCGGTCGAGCGGCGGGTGCTGCTGTTCGCGGCCGTCGAGGTGGGCGGGCACCCCCAGCTGGAGGGCAGGACGGTCGGGGAGGCGTTCCGGGCCGGGGCCTGGCGGGTGCTGGCGCTGGACACGGCCGCTCCCGGCGAGCGGCGGGCGGACCGGGCACTGCGGGCGGCCGGGCCGGGTGCCGGGGGGTCGTCGGGGCTGGTGTGGGACCTGCCCGAGACGTATGTCCTGCGCGGCGGGGACCGGGTGGTGCTGGCGGCGACGCGCAGGGGGCTGGCGGAGCTGCTGGGACGCCGGCGGGAGCGGGCCGGGTGAGACGGCGGGCGGTGCCGGACGGGCCGCCGGCCGGGCCGGGCTGGCACCGGCACCGGCACCAGGAGGGCGAGCGGCCCGTCGCCACAGCGGCACAGCGGCGCGGCTGCCCGCGGCCGGGCGGGACCGGAAGACGGACCCACCGGCCCCGCACACGCCGCGAACCCCGCCGGCCCCGCACACGCCGCGAGCCCCGGCCGCCCCCGGCCGCCGTCGCGCGATGCCGGGCCCTCCCCGGCCGTCAGCCCTGGGCACCCCCCAGGTGCCGTCGCGCGAAGTCCAGCTCCAGCCTGACCTGCTTGATCCGCTCGTCGACCACCAGCGAGCCGTGCCCCGCGTCGTAGCGGTACACCTCGTGGACCGCGCCCCTGGCCTCCAGGCGCTTGACGTAGTTCTCGATCTGCCGGATCGGGCAGCGCGGGTCGTTGACGCCGGCCGAGATGTAGACCGGGGCCTTGACCCGGTCGACGTAGGTGATCGGGGAGGACGCCTCGAAGCGCTCCGGGACCTCCTCCGGCGTGCCGCCGAGCAGCGTGCGGTCCATCGCCTTCAGCGCCTCCATCTCGTCGTGGTACGCCGTGACGTAGTCCGCGACCGGCACCGCCGCGATGCCCAGGCTCCACGCGTCCGGCTGCGTGCCCAGGCCGAGCAGAGTGAGGTAGCCGCCCCAGGAGCCGCCGGTCAGGATCAGCCGGCCGGGGTCGGCGAGGCCCGAGCCGATCGCCCACTCCCGCACCGCCGCGATGTCCTCCAGCTCGATGAGGCCCACGCGGTGCTTGAGCGCGTCCGTCCAGGCCCGGCCGTACCCGGTGGAGCCCCGGTAGTTCACCCGCACCACCGCGTACCCGTGGTCCACCCACGCCGCCGGCCCCGCCGCGAAGGAGTCGCTGTCGTGCCAGGTCGGTCCCCCGTGGATGTCGAAGACCGTCGGCAGCGGGCCCGTCGCCCCCCGCGGCCGCTGGACGAGCGCGTGGATGCGGCCTCCCGGGCCCTCCACCCACACGTCCTCCACCGGCACCGAGCCCGGGGACTTCATCCCCGGCGGGTCGAGCACGACCCCGCCCGCCGTCGACCGGACCGCGGGCGGTTCGGCGGCCGAGGACCACAGGTACTCCACGCTGCCGTCCGGGCGGGCCGTCGCCCCCGACACCGCGCCCGGCGGGGTCGGGACCCGTACCAGCTCCCGGGTGGCCAGGTCGTAGCGGAACAGCTCGCTGCGCGCCTCGAAGCTGTGCGCGATCAGCAGGCCGGTGCCGTCCGGGTACCACTCGGCGCTCACGTCGCCGGGCAGCTCCAGGGCCAGGTCGGTCTGCTCCCCGGACGCCACGTCCCACACCAGCGGCTCCCAGCGGCCGCGCCGCTGGTGCCCGATCAGCAGCCGCGTGTCGCCGTCGACCGGGGCGAAGCCCAGCACCTCGAGGCCCAGTTCCCGCGTGCCGCCCTCGGTGTCGTCGAGCTCGGCGACCGGGGTGCCGTCGGGGCGCAGCACCCGCAGCGCCGAGTGCATGGCGTCGCCGTGCTCGGTGTGCTCGACGGCGATCAGCGAGCCGTCGTGCGAGAGGTCGCCGACGCCCGCCGACTCGCGGTGGCGGTAGATCTCCACCGGGGCCTCGCCGAGGCGCACGAGGTGGATCGTCGTGCCGTCCTCGTCGGTGGAGCGGCCCACGACCGCCGTCCGGCCGTCCCGGCCGAGGGCGAGACCCGCCGGGTACGAGGGGTCCAGGCCCGGTGCCGCGAGTTCGTCCTCGCCGCCGGTGAACGGCTGGCGGCGCCACACGCCGAACTCGTCGCCGTCCTTGTCGTCGAACCACCAGATCCACCGGCCGTCCGGCGACAGCACGCCGTCCGTCGTGCCGTTGGGCCGGTTCGTCACCTGGCGCTGCTCGCCCGTCGACCGGTCCCAGGCGTACAGCTCGTACGTCCCGGTCGCGTTCGACACGAACAGGGACCGGTCGGGCGCGTCCTGCGCCCAGTCCGGCAGGGAGACCCTGGGCGCCCGGAAGCGCTTCTCCCAGTCCGGCATCCCCTCGCCCGGTCCCCCGTGTCCGTCTTGCTCGATGTGGTCCCGTCGATCCCGTGCGTCGGACCCGTTGCGCTCAGTCATGGCCCCATACTGCCCGCCCCCGCCGACAGGGGGGCGGGGAGGCCCCCGGCCTGTGGACAACCTCCACCGGTTCCCCTCCTCCCGCAGGCCGGGAGGCGCGTGGAGGCCGGGGCCCGCGGCGACCCCGCGGCCCGCGACCGCGCGCCCGCCCCGTACCGTGGGGGACGTGTACCGGTTTCTGCTGACGCCCCGCTGGTGGGGGATCAACGTCTTCGTGCTGCTCGCCGTCCCCTTCTGCATCTTCATGGGGTCGTGGCAGCTGGGCCGGTTCGAGGACCGCGTCCAGGACCACCGCAACGCGGGTGAGCAGGCCGCGTCGGCCGGGAAGCAGGAGGCCCGCCCGCTGGCGGAACTGCTGCCCGTGGACAAGGCGACGTCCGGGCGGCGGGTCACCGCGAGCGGCCGGTACGCCGAGCAGCTGCTGGTGCCGGACCGGGAGCTGGACGGCAGGCGCGGCCACTACGTCCTGACGCTGCTGCGCACCGACTCCGGCAAGGCGCTGCCCGTGGTCCGGGGCTGGCTGCCCGGCGAGCCGGACCGGGCGAAGGCACCCGCCCCGCCCGCCGGAAGGGTCACGGTCACCGGGGCGCTCCAGGCCTCCGAGACGCCGGGCGACAACGGCGTCAGCGCGCGCGGCGGCCTGCCGGCCGGGCAGACCGCCGCGATCAGCGCGGCCTCCCTGGTCAACCTGGTGCCCTACGACCTGTACGACGCGTGGGTGACGCTCGACAAGGGCGACTCCGGCATGCGGGCCGTGCCCGCGACCGCGCCGCAGAACACCGGGCTGGACCTGAAGGCGTTCCAGAACCTGGGCTACACCGCGGAGTGGTTCGCCTTCGTGGGCTTCGTGATCTTCATGTGGTTCCGGCTGCTGCGGCGCGAGGTGGAGTTCGCGCGGGACGCGGAGCTGGGACTGGTCACCGACGACGAGCAGCGGGTGCCGGCCTAGATCCCGAGGCCGGCGCCGCGCCCGCCCGGATCACGGACGGGCGGGCCCGGCGCGGCCCGGCACCGGCGCGCTCCCCCGCGCGCCGCCCGGCACCGTCTCGCGCTGTCCCGGTCTCGCGCTATCCCGCCAGCACGCCCGTCCAGTAGACCGTGCCCGCGCACGCGCCGGGCACCACGGCCGTCGCCGAGCCGGTGCCCGTCTGCGGGGTGTACGTGACCGCCACGCTGCCGTCGGCCACGCCGTCCTCGGTGACCAGCTGGGTGGTGGTGCCGGTGTCGCCGCCGGTGGACGTTCCGCCGGTGGTGTCGGCCGGCTCCTCGGTGGGGGTCGGGTCCGGCGAGGGACCGCCGGTCTCGCCACCGGTGTCGCCGCCCGCGGTGGGGCAGGTCTCGCTGGGCACCCAGGCGAACCTCACCTCGTACGCGGCGCCCGGCTGGAGCACCAGCCGGGCCGACTCCAGCGACGGGTCGGGCAGCCCGGCGGCCGCGTCCCCGGCCACGTGCCGTGCCGACATGACCTTGGCGGGGTCGGCCGCGCCCTGCGCGAGGGCGCCCACGCCGCCGGGGCCGTCGACCGTGCAGGGGCCGGAGGAGACGTTGGTGACCCGGAAGGAGCCGTAGACCGCGCCCGTGGAGTCGGGGGCGGCGCTGCCGGCGACGGCGGGGCCGAGCTGGGTGCCCGTGCACACCGGGATGCCGGCCGGGTCGGTCGAGGAGGGGCCGGAGCCGCGGGAGGCGCCGGAGCCGCTGCCGGTGTCCTCGCCCTTGCCGCTCTCCTTCTTCTCGTCCTTGTCCTTGTTCTCGGGCTTGTCCGTGCCGCCGCCGGAGGTGTTCCCGCCGCCGGCCGGGTCCTTGCCCTGGCCGGTGCCGCCCTGGGCCTGCGAGGCGTGGCCGATGGCGGACGGGTCGGCCTCGGAGCCGGTGGTGTGGGAGACGTGCACGAGCGCGGGGATCGCCGTGCCGACGAAGAGGGCGGCGGCGGCCATGCCGACGGCGGCCTGCCGCTTGCGGGCCCGCCGGGCGGGCACCGCCCGGCGCAGGTAGTCCAGGGTGCCGTCGCGCGGTTCCACCTCCTGCACCACCTGGTGCAGCATCCTGCGCAGTGCCAGCTCGTCCGAGTCGAACCCCTCAAGGTCCTGGTCGTCGGGGCCGTGGTTCACAGTTCCGTTCCCAGCGTGCGATTGCTTCGGCTCTTGCCCGTCCGGCCGGGGCCGCCCGGGCTCCCGTCCGTCCGGCTCCGTCGGCCCGTGCCGCTCGAAGGGCTCGTGTCGTCCGCGCGCGTCGCGCCGCGCATCGCTGCCGTCGCTCATGCCGGCGCCCCCATGGCGAGCCGGAGCGCCGCGATCCCGCGCGAGCCGTACGCCTTGACCGAGCCCAGCGATATGCCGAGCGTCTCGGCGACCTGCGCCTCGGTCATGTCCGCGAAGTAGCGCAGGACGAGCACCTCGCGCTGGCGGCGCTGCAGGCCCTTCATCGCCTTGATGAGGGAGTCGCGCTCCAGCTGGTCGTAGGCGCCTTCCTCGGCGCTGGCCATGTCGGGCATGGGCTTCGACAGCAGCTTCAGGCCCAGGATGCGGCGGCGCAGCGCCGAGCGCGAGAGGTTCACGACCGTCTGGCGCAGGTAGGCCAGGGTCTTCTCCGGGTCGCGGACCCGTTTGCGCGCCGAGTGGACGCGGATGAAGGCCTCCTGGACGACGTCCTCGCAGGAGGCGGTGTCGTCGAGGAGGAGGGCGGCCAGACCCAGCAGCGAGCGGTAGTGCGCGCGGTAGGTCTCGGTGAGGTGGTCGACGGTGGTGCCGGCCACCACACCGTCCTCGGCGCCGTCACGCTGGTCCGGTATGCGGGCCGGCCGCGCCGCGGGCATGGGCGCGATCACCGGCATGCCACCGGGCGAGCCGGGCGCACGGGGTCGGAGAACCGCCGGCCGGGGCGGCCGTAGGACCGTGCCGCGCGCCGCGCTGAAATCGAGAACCTCTGCCACGCCAGTTGGACCCGTTTCCCCCCGTCAAGGTTGTACGTGCCGGACGTCACTTTCGTGCCGGCCTGCGTCGCCGGTCCTCTGCCCGCGCCAGGCAGCACACCCGACGGCGCGTCACATGCGCTCATGCGTCCCGCTCTTCCCCTGTGTCCCATATGAACGGACGTCCCCACGTCCGGTTCCAGGCGTCCCCACGCCCGGACGACCGCGTCCCCAGTCCCTGAAGGGGTGACCGCAAAGACGCTCCCCGCCCTCCGCGTGGTTGCGGAGGGCGGGGAGATAAATCCTCGGCTGCCGAGGGGGCCCGGTACAAGTGGTCCGGATCATCTTCCGGCTCACACGTCGTCCACAGATCCTACAAACCGATCACGCATTGCCCAGGGGTTTTCCGCTGCGACGGACATCTCGGGGGAGCGGCGGGCGGCCTACCGCGGCTCCGCCGCCACCAGCTCGGCGATCTGCACGGCGTTGAGGGCGGAGCCTTTGCGCAAATTGTCCCCGCACACGAAGAGTTCGAGCGCCGTCGGGTCGTCCAGCGCCCGCCGCACCCGTCCGGCCCACGTCGGGTCGGTGCCGACCACGTCGGCGGGCGTGGGGAACTCCCCGGCCTCCGGGTTGTCGAACAGCACGACACCGGGCGCGGTGGCCAGGATCTCGCGGGCCTCGTCGACGGTGACCTCGCCCTCGAAGCGGGCGTGCACGGTCATCGCGTGCGCGGTGACCACCGGAACCCGTACGCACGTCACCGCCACGGGCAGCGCGGGCAGGCAGAGGATCCTGCGGGTCTCGTCCCGCAGGGTCATCTCCTCCGACGACCAGCCGTCCTCGCGCGGCGACCCGGCCCACGGCACGACGTTCAGCGCGACCGGCTCCGGGAACGGCCCGGTGTCGTCCCCGACGGCCCGCCGCAGGTCGCCCGGGCTGGTCCCCAGCTCGGTGCCGGCGACCAGGGAGAGCTGCCGGCGCAGCGCGGCCACGCCCGCGCGTCCGGCCGCGCTCACCGCCTGGTAGGAGGAGACGACCAGCTCGCGCAGCCCGAACTCGGCGTGCAGCGCGCCCAGGGCGACGATCATGGACAGCGTGGTGCAGTGCGGGCCGGCGACGATCCCGCGCGGCCGCGTCCGCACGGCGTGCGGGTTGACCTCGGGCACGACGAGCGGCACGTCCGGGTCCGCGCGGAACGCGCCGGAGTTGTCGATCACCACCGCGCCCCTGGCGGCGGCGACCGGCGCCCACCGCGCGGCGACCTCCTCGGGCACGTCGAACAGCGCGACGCCGACCCCGTCGAACGCCTCCTCGGTGAGGGCGGTCACCTCGACCTGCTCGCCGCGCACGGCCAGCTTGCGGCCGGCCGAGCGCGGCGAGGCGATCAGGCGGATCTCGCCCCAGACGTCCGCCCGCTGGGACAGGATCTGGAGCATGACCGCGCCGACGGCTCCGGTCGCCCCCACGACCGCGAGCGCCGGCCTGCCGGTGCGCCCGGCATCCCCGGCCATCAGCGCCCGGTGCCTCCGTAGACGACGGCCTCGTCGCTGTCGGAGTCCAGCCCGAAGGCGGTGTGCACGGCGCGGACGGCCTCGGGCACCTCGTCGGCACGGGTGACGACCGAGATGCGGATCTCGGAGGTCGAGATCAGCTCGATGTTCACGCCCGCGTCGGACAGGGCGGTGAAGAAGTCGGCGGTGACGCCCGGGTTGGTCTTCATGCCGGCGCCGACGAGGGAGATCTTGCCGATCTGGTCGTCGTAGCGCAGCGATTCGAAGCCGATGCCCGCCTTGTTCTTCTCCAGCGCGTCGATGGCCTTGCGGCCCTCGGTCTTGGGCAGCGTGAAGGAGATGTCCGTCAGGCCCGTGGAGGCGGCGGACACGTTCTGCACGACCATGTCGATGTTGATCTCGGCGTCGGCGATCGTGCGGAAGATCGAGGCCGCCTCGCCCGGCTTGTCCGGCACGCCGACGACCGTGATCTTGGCCTCGGAGGTGTCGTGCGCGACACCGGAGATGATGGCCTGCTCCACCTGCTTGTCCCCTTGCTCGATCGGCTCGCTGCTGACCCACGTGCCCTGCAGCCCGCTGAAGGAGGAGCGGACGTGGATCGGGATGTTGTAGCGGCGGGCGTACTCCACGCAGCGGTGGAGCAGCACCTTGGACCCGGACGCCGCCAGCTCCAGCATGTCCTCGAAGGAGATCCAGTCGATCTTCCGGGCCTTCTTCACCACCCGCGGGTCGGCGGTGAACACCCCGTCGACGTCGGTGTAGATCTCGCACACCTCGGCGTCGAGGGCGGCCGCGAGGGCCACCGCCGTGGTGTCGGAGCCGCCGCGCCCGAGGGTGGTGATGTCCTTGGTGTCCTGGCTGACGCCCTGGAACCCGGCGACGATGGCGATGTTGCCCTCGTCCAGCGAGTCCCGGATCCGTCCCGGCGTGACGTCGATGATCCGGGCTTTGTTGTGGACCGAGTCGGTGATGACTCCCGCCTGGCTGCCGGTGAACGACTGGGCCGAGTGGCCCAGGTTTTTGATCGCCATGGCCAGCAGGGCCATGGAGATCCGCTCTCCGGCGGTCAGCAGCATGTCGAGCTCGCGCCCGGCAGGCATCGGGGAGACCTGCTCGGCGAGATCGATCAGCTCGTCCGTCGTGTCGCCCATCGCGGAAACCACGGCGACCACCTGGTGGCCGTTCTTCTTGGCTTCCACGATCCGCTTGGCGACGCGCTTGATGCCCTCGGCATCGGCTACGGAGGAGCCTCCGTACTTCTGCACGACAAGGCCCACGTGCGCTCCTCGCTCCGTTTGTGTGCTTTCCGCGTGTACGCCGGTGTACTACGGGTCGGCTCAGTCTATCGAGCGACCGAAACCAACCCCGGAGATATCGCATCCTGAGACGTCCGGCTCACGAAATGATCACCCCGGGCGGCTCCGGCACGCCGGGGGAGCCCTTCCCCGCCCCCCGGCGCGCCACGCCGAAAGTGGCTCAGGTCACCCCGGGCGTTCAGTCGGCGAGGTCCTGGAGGGGTTCGGTGTCCAGGGTGATGCCCACCGGGTCGGGGAGTTCGACGGTGGCGCCGAAGGGGAGCTTCTCCGCATGGCGGTAGCGGCCGTCCTCCGGCTGGTCGTACACGACGACCGAGCGGTCGTCCCGATCGATGAGGAGGTAGACGGGGATGCCGGCGGCGGCGTAGCCGTCGGGCTTCTCGACGCGGTCGCGCTGGTTGGTGTCGGAGCCGTTCGACGTGATCTCCACGGCCATGAGGACGCCGCCGGCCTCGGACCACTCGCCGTGCCCCTTCAGACCACCCTTGGGAACGAGGACCGCGTCGGCGCGAGCGCGCCCCTTGCGGTAGGCCTCGGTCTTCAGGCCGCGCTCGGGATGGAGCCGGAGATCGGGACGCAGGTGCATGCACTGCTCCAGAAGCCACATGTAGATCTCGCTGTGGTTACCATCCGGCACGGCTTTGACCTGGACCCTTCCATTGACGAACTCCAGCCGCACCGCCTCGGGGGCATGGCGTTCCAGTTCCTCGAACTCCTCGACGGACATCTGCGGCCGGTGCTCGGTCCCGGGGGTCATGGCATCGCCTCCTCGACCCCATGGTGCCCTCACCGGTACTTCCCGCACGCTCACAGCGCCCTCTCGGTCCTGGAGCGCAGCCCGCCGGCCGCCCGTACCTCCGCCGCCCGGCGCGCGACGTCCACGACGCCGGTGTCCGGGCGGGACAGGAACGTCTCCGGGACGAACCCGGCGGGCACCTCGCCGGCCGCCTCCGCCGCCAGGTCCGCCTCCCACTCCGCGCGGCACTCCGGGCACATCCCGCCCGTGATCCTGGTGGTGCGCTCGTCCGCGTCGCAGGTGATGCAGCACTCGATCACGCGGTCCACGCGGGCCCGGCGCGAGGCGGCCTTCTGCCGGATCTTCGCCTTCTTCGGGGGCATCTTGCTCTCCAGTCGGTTGCGGGCGAGTCCGCCCGGATTGGTCACGGTGGACGGAAGTCCCTCGGTCAGGGCGCGGGTGATCTCCTGGGGCGTCGAGCCGCGCGACAGCCACTCCCCCGCGAGCGAGGCGAGGGAGCGGCAGTCGGACTCGGACAGCGGCATACGGGGGTCCGCGTCGCGCAGTTGGGCGAGCGTGCGGTAGGCGGTGTCGGACGGGGACTCGGGCCGCGGCTCCGGCTCCGCCTCCGCCTGCGGGGCGGGCGTCTCGGGCTCGTCCGTCCGGGCCAGTCCCGGCCGGTGGTCCTCGGTGACGATCCGGCCCTTGCGCTCCCGCGCGAAGTCCTCCCACCACTGCGCCGACCTGCGGGTACGCGACCAGTACGTCCGCGTCACCCAGCGCATCGAGTCGTCCTCGACGGTGATGTGCTCCCTGATCTGCTTCAGGTGCCCGACGTCGCTCAGGCTCCGCAGCGACGTGCGGACGGCCTGCTGGCCGTAGCGGGGGTGTTCCGCCGCGATCGCCTTGTAGCCCATCGCGTGGCCCTCTTCGAGGTGGTCGACGAAGACGGCGATCTCGCGGTCACGGGGGCTCAGGTGTGCGAACTCCGGGTCCGCGTGCGGGTCTTCGTCACCCGCGGGGCGTTTGCCGTAACCCGTCTTGGCCATCGGGTGGGACGGGGAGGGCAGGGCGGGGCTAGGGTAGGCGCAAGCCACCATCGAAGTCTCCGTTCGATGCGTAGGTCCAGGCCCCGGAGCCGGTGTTGGCGCACCGACCGGGGCCGATCTTTTGCCGCGAACCTAGGGCGGCTTCACGTTCCGGCGCAAGCCGATCACGGAACGTCACTCTTTCGAGGTAGGACGGCTCAACTCACCTACCGAATTGGTTGGTTGGGTATTTCAACCAGACCAGAAGCCCAGGGGAAGGGCTCGGAGCCCGAGGCTCAAGCCCCGGGCCGAACTGCGGCGATGAACGCCGACCAGGCGGGTGCGGCGATGCGGAGCCGGGGGCCCGAGGGGGCTTTGGAGTCGCGGACGTGGACGGTGGTGGAAAGGGCGACTTCGACGCAGTCGCCGCCCTCGTCGTCGCTGTAGCTCGACTTGAACCACGTCAGCTGGTCAGTCATGGCGATCCACCATCCGTTCGAGGAAACGGGCCGACTCATCGGGGCTGAGAGCCTGTGCGCGGATCATGCTAAGACGTTCGGTCACGCGGCTGACAACCTGCGGATCGGCTGAAAGCTCGCTGGCGAACGGCCCCTCCGTGAAAGCGAATCGCTCGTGGTCGCGGGTCTCCAACAGCACCATGGGCCCCATGAGAGCGGCAGGGACGGCCCGTTCGAAGGGCAGCACTTGCAACGCGACATTCCGCAGACAGGACACTTCCAGGAGACGACGCAGCTGCTCGGCGTCCAGCTGAGGGCTGCGCAGAACCGCTTCGTAGAGCACGAAGCTGAAGGCGACCGTCGGCTTCTGCTGCGTGAGGAGGGCCTGTCGCTCCATGCGCGCCGAGATCCGCTCCTCCACCGTTTCCCCGTCCAGAGGCGGAATGCGGTTTTCGATCAGCAACCGCGCGTAGCTCTTGGTCTGCAACAGTCCGGGGATCAGCGTCACGCCGTAGGACCAGCGGCTGATCGCCCCTCGCTCCCGCTCCATGAACTCCTGGGCTCGCGCCGGGAACTTCTCCCTGCTCAAGTAGTCCTTGGCCGCGCTCAGCAAGCCCTCCGCCCGGCACAACTCGTCGGCCACGTCGAGGACTCGGGGCGTCGGCATGCGGGCCCCCTGCTCCATCGCCTTGATGGTGTCCGGGGAGTAGTTCGCGGCGGCGGCCAACTGCTCGCGGCTGATGTTGGCCTTGGTGCGCCAGCGTTTCATCTGGTTGCCGCTGAAGCGCCACATGGCAGGCGACTGGGACACAGCACGCACCTCCGACCGATACAACCCGGTGGGTATCACCACGGTGACTACCGAGCGTAGACCGATCCGCACCACCGTGTGACCATGAACAACGCACTTCACCGCCCCGGCTGGATCCCGGCCTCCGGCCACCGACTCCGCGTGACCGGCGTGCACTTCGACGCCGTACGGATCGAGGGCGTATGGGGCGAGCTGGTGGCCGAGTGGCTCATCGGGGCGACGGACGACGACGCGGGGCCGATCGTGTGCGAGGTGAGCAGGGGCCGGTGGGTGTACTTCCTGCTGGCGCCCGGTGAGGCGCACCGGTACGACTGGCCGCTCGGGGTGCAGCGGCTCGGCGGGCGGAGCGGGTGCACCGTCACGTACGTCGGGATCCCGGCGCTGACCGGGAACACCTGGCCGCTGAGGTGGTACAGCGAGCCGACGCCGACCGCGCCGTACGTCGACGCGGGGGCGCTGCTCGCCGCCGTGGCCCGGTGAGGGGCTACTTGACCGGGCGCAGCCCCAGCGGTCCCGCGATCTCCCGGGCCATCACCCGGCCCGCCTCGAACTCCAGGGTGTCGTCGCCCACGCCCTGGTCGGTGTCCAGGCCGTCCAGCTCCTCCAAGGGCTGGTTGAGGCGGACGTGGGCGACCACCGACTGCAGGGCGCGCAGCGTCGCCGAGGCCGTGGAGCCCCAGTTGGAGAAGTAGGAGAACTGCCACCACCACAGGGCCTCCGTGGTGCGGCCGGCCCGGTAGTGGACCATGCCGTGGCGCAGGTCGGTGATGACGTCGGCCAGGTCGTCGGAGATGCGGGCCGGGACCGGGGCCCGGCGGGGCTCGTAGGGGTCGAAGACCTCGGAGTAGACGTCGATCGGGTCCAGCAGGCGGGCGAGGTTCTCGCGGAGTTCGTCCACGTCCGGCTCCGGGCCCGGGTCGGGCTCGTAGCGCTCGTCGGGGACGATGTCCTCGTGGGCGCCCAGGCGTCCGCCGGCCAGGAGGAGCTGGGAGACCTCCAGGAGGAGGAAGGGGACCGCCGATTCCGGCTCGTCGCCCTTGGCGACCTCCGTGACGGCGACCAGGAAGCTCTCGATCTGGTCCGCGATCTGGACCGCGAAGTCGTCCGGGTTCTGGTGGGTCGCGTGCAGCGTGGCGTCAGACATCTAGGAGTCGTCTCCCCTCGAAGGCGCGGCCGAGGGTGACCTCGTCCGCGTATTCCAGGTCGCCACCCACCGGGAGGCCGCTGGCCAGGCGGGTGACCTTCAGGCCCATGGGCTTGATCATGCGGGCGAGGTACGTCGCCGTCGCCTCGCCTTCGAGATTCGGATCCGTGGCCAGGATGAGCTCCGTGACCGTCCCGTCGGCCAGCCTCGCGAGAAGCTCCCGTATCCGCAGGTCGTCGGGGCCCACCCCGTCGATCGGACTGATCGCCCCGCCGAGGACGTGGTAGCGACCGCGGAACTCACGGGTCCGCTCGATCGCCACGACGTCCTTCGGTTCCTCGACGACGCAGATCACCGCCGGATCGCGGCGGGTGTCGCGGCAGATGTTGCACAGCTCCTCCTGCGCGACGTTGCCGCACGCCGCGCAGAAGCGGACCTTCGCCTTGACCTCCATCAGGGCCTGGGCGAGCCGCCGTACGTCCGTCGGTTCCGCCTGCAGGATGTGGAAGGCGATCCGCTGGGCGCTCTTGGGACCGACGCCGGGCAGCCGCCCCAGCTCGTCGATCAGGTCCTGCACCACGCCTTCGTACAACGGACTGGCCTTCCTGGGTGTTCGGTGTCGTGACGCACGTACGGGCTTTCAGTACGTACGGTAGTCGGCTGCCGCCTGCCGGAGGAAGGCGGTGCGCAAGGTCAGAACGGCAGGCCCGGAAGGCCGGTGCCGCCGCCCAGGCCCTGGGTGAGGGGGCCCAGCTTCTGCGCCTGGAGCTGCGAGGCGTTCTCGTTGGCCGCGTGCACGGCCGCCACGATCAGGTCGGCGAGGGTCTCGGTGTCCTCCGGGTCCACCGCCTTCGGGTCGATCTTCAGCGCCCGCAGCTCGCCGGCGCCGGTGACGGTGGCCCGCACCAGGCCGCCGCCCGCCTGCCCGTCGACCTCCGTCTGCGCCAGTTCCTCCTGGGCCCGCTGCAGGTCCTGCTGCATCTTCTGGGCCTGCTGGAGCAGCTGCTGCATGTTGGGCTGGCCACCACCGGGGATCACGATCAGCTCCTGTGTCGTACGGGTGTCCGGCGGGGTTTTCCCGCCTGGCACGAGCCTACGTGGTCCGGGCAGCCGCCGCCCCAGCACTCTTTCGGGTGAGTTTTCCGCACGCCCTATACCTGATCAAGACCTACTTCCGAGGGGAAAAGAGGCGAAACCTTCCCCTTCGCCACCCATTGGGCGGTAGGAAGAGTCCGGCGCGTCAGCATCAGCAACGACATCGGGCGTCGAGACGTCACGCAGCGTGATCAGTCGTGGTCAGTAGGGAGTGCCGGGTGGGTCAGCCGGAGATGCAGCCCGAGGGGCCGCCTCAGGACGGGCGGGACGAGGGGGCGGCCGGGCTGCGGCCGGGGGACCTGGCCGGGCGGGCGCTCCCGTGCGGGGACTGGGGCGAGCCGGCGGCCCGGCTGGACGAGCTGTACCGGTGGGTGGAGCGCGGGGCGCTGGAGACGGTCTCCTGGTACCTCGCGGACCGGGTGTGGAAGCGGCGGGGGGCGCGGGCGCTGCGCGGCGGCGCGGCGCTGGGGGCCGTCACCGGGGCCGCGCTGCCCCTGCTGGATCTGACGGGGGTGATGGGCGGCGTCGCCCCCTGGGGGTACCTGGCGCTGCTGCTGGGCGTGGCGTGCGTGGCCGGGGACCGGTTCTTCGGGGTGACCTCCGGGTGGATGAGGGACGTGGCGACCGCGCAGGCGGTGCAGCGGCGGCTGCAGGCGTTGCAGTTCGACTGGGCCTCGGAGAGCGTGCGGGAGGTGCTGGGACCGGCGGAGGGGACGGCGGCGGAGGCCGCCGAGCGGTGCCTGGGGGTGCTGCGGCGGTTCACGGAGGACGTGACGGAGCTGGTGCGGGTGGAGACCGCCGACTGGATGGTGGAGTTCCGGACGGGGGGCGCGCCGCTGGGCATCCAGGCGGCCGTCGCCCCCGGGGCGGTGCGGCAGGACGGCGGCCTCAACGGGCGGTTCCCCCTGCCGCCCGGGGGCGCCCGGCCGAACATGCCCCGGCAGCGGCCGCCGGAACCCCGGTGAGGAACCGTCGTCCGGCCGCCGGAGGCCGCCGGACGACGGCGACGGCGGTGGCGGCGGGGGCGACGGCGGTGGCGGGGGCCTTCAGGACTTCCCGGGCCGCTTCCCGCGCAGGTCCTCCCGTTCCGCGCACGGGAGACGGCCGTGGTCCCGGATCGCGTCGCGGCTCGTGCGCGCGGTGGCCGGCCGTCTCGCGCCGGACGGGCGCGGGGCGGCCCGGGTCACTGCCGGGTGTACGTCAGCTCCTCCCCGCTGCTGGTGTTCACGCGCCGCAGGGAGCCGTCCGGCAGCAGGGTGATCTCGGTGGCCTCGCCCGGTGAGCAGGAGGAGCGCGGCTGCCCGGAGGTGACGGCCGACGGGCCGATCTCCAACGGGCCGTCGCCGCCCGGGGCCCGGGCGAGTTCGGCCTCGAACACGCAGTGGTAGTTGCCGCTCGCGGTCGGCCCGTCGGCGACGAGGGACAGGACCGTGTCGCCGACCTCGCCCTGCCGGATGGTCAGCCGGCGGGAGTGCTCGCCGTCCGCGTTGTCCAGGGTCGTGGTCCAGGTGCCGAGGTACGCCGCCGGGACCGCGCCGTCCGCCGGCGCCGAGGTGGTCGGCCGCCCGGTCGTCGGGGTCGGGCCGGGGGTGGTGGGGCCGGGGCTCGGGGACGCGCTGGTGGTCGGGGTGGGCGACGGGTCGCCGTCGGCCCGGTCGCCGCCGCCGTCCATCAGCGCGTAGACCGAGCCGCCCGCGGCGAGCGCGACGACCAGCGCGATGACGACCAGCAGCGCGGTGGAACGGCCGTCCCTGCCCGGCGGCTCCTGGCGCGGCCCGTACGGCGGCGTCGGACCGAAGGGCGGCGTCGGGCCGAAGGACGGCGTCGGGCCCGGGCCGAAGGGCGGCGGGCCGTACTGCGGGGCGGGGGCCGGGCCGCCGTGGCCGGGGTGGGGCTGCGCGGCGCCGGGGGCTCCCGGGAGGCCGGGGTGGCCGTAGCCGGACGGCTGGGGGTGCTGCTGGGGAAAGCCGTACGAGGGGGCCGGGGGCGAAGGGACGCGCGGGTCGGCCGGGGCGCCCGGCACGGGGCCCGGCGGAGGCGTCGCCGGGGCCTGGCCCCCGACCATGGTGGGGAGGTGACCGAGCGGCGCGCCGTCGCCCGGGCGGCCCGCCGGGGCCGGTGCCGCCGGGGGCGCGGCCGGGCCCGGGGCCGGATCAGGAGCCGGCTCCGGCGCGCAGTCGTCGGCGGCGGGAGAGTGCTCCGGGGTGGCGGCCGGGGCCGGCCGCTCCTGCCCGTCGAGGGGGCGGGCCTGACCCGCGGCGCTCGTCCGCGCCTCCGGGTCCTCGGTGTCCAGCAGCCGAACGGCGTGCCGTCCCAGCTGGGCCACCAGCGCGCCCGGCAGCCAGGGGTCGCGGGAACGCCCGTCGGTGACCGTGTCGTCCACGCCCGTGCGCTGCAGGATCTGCTCCAGCGTCGGGCGGGCCGCCGGGTCCTTGCGCAGGCACGCGCGCACCAGGTCGGCGATGCCCTCGGGGACGCCCTCCAGGTCGGGTTCCTCCTGGGCGATGCGGAACATCAGGGCGTGCACCCCGCTGTTGGCGGTGCCGAAGGGGAGGGCGCCGGTCGCGGCGTACGCGAGCACCGAGCCGAGGCAGAAGACGTCGCAGGCGGGCGTGATCCGGTCGCCCCGCACCTGCTCGGGCGCCATGAAACCGGGCGACCCGACGAGCGCGCCGGTCCTCGTCAGGCCGCCGTCGGTCACCGTCTCCAGGGCCCGCGCGATCCCGAAGTCGATGACGCGGGGCCCGTCGATCGTCACCAGCACGTTGGACGGCTTGAGGTCGCGGTGCACGATCCCGGCGGCGTGGATGTCCTTCAGCGCGTGCGCGAGCCCGGCCGCGAGGATGCGCACCGACCGCTCGGGCAGGGCCCCGTGGTCGTGCCCGACGACCTGCTGGAGGCTGGGCCCGGCGACGTATCCGGTGGCGACCCAGGGCACCTCGGCCTCGGTGTCCGCGTCCAGCACCGGCGCCGTCCAGTACCCGCCGACCCGCCGCGCGGCCTGCACCTCCTGCCGGAACCGCTCCCGGAACTCCTCCTGCCGCGCCAGCTCCTCGCGCACCAGCTTGACGGCGACGGTGCGCCCCCGGTCCGAGCGGGCCAGATAGACGTACCCCATCCCGCCCGCGCCGAGCCGCGCGAGCAGCCGGTAGGCCCCGATACGCCGCGGATCCCCGGGCCCCAGCTTCTCCATGGCCGCGCCCCTCCCCCGTTGTGCGCCTGTGCGACAGACCGAGAATAGTGCCGGGTCAGCGGGGCGGGGGCGGACCTCCCTCTACGGTTCCGTAACGGCCTGTACCGGTTGTGCGACGGGCGGCCCGACCGCGTCCGGCACCGCCGACAGCCGCTCCGGCACCCGCACCGCCTCCGCCGGTTCCTCCTCGCCGTACGCCTCGGCGAGCCGGTCGGCGAAGGCGGCGTGCCCCGGGCCGATGCGGGAGACGGCCGCCCGGCCCCGCCCGGCCGGGGCGAGGAGTCCGGCGCGGCGGTGGGCGGGCCGCCCCGTCGACACCCTGTCGCGGAAAGCCCCGGCCCGCAGACAGGACGCCCATACCGCGTCCGCGCCGCGGCGCCTACGCTCGCCCGCATGACCCCTCAGACCGACCCCCGGGCCGGCGCGGCCGTGAAGGCCGCGGACCGCGCGCACGTGTTCCACTCCTGGTCCGCCCAGGACCTCATCGACCCCCTCGCCGTCGCCGGCGCCGAGGGGTCGTACTTCTGGGACTACGACGGCAGGCGCTACCTCGACTTCACCAGCGGTCTCGTCTACACGAACATCGGCTACCAGCACCCGAAGGTCGTCGCCGCGATCCAGGAGCAGGCCGGGCGGATGACCACCTTCGCGCCCGCCTTCGCGGTCGAGGCCCGCTCGGAGGCGGCGCGGCTGATCGCCGAGCGGACGCCCGGCGACCTGGACAAGATCTTCTTCACCAACGGGGGCGCCGACGCCGTCGAGCACGCCGTGCGCATGGCGCGGCTGCACACCGGGCGGCCCAAGGTGCTCTCGGCGTACCGCTCCTACCACGGCGGCACGCAGCAGGCCGTGAACCTCACCGGCGACCCGCGCCGCTGGGCCAGCGACAGCGGCTCGGCCGGGGTCGTGCACTTCTGGACGCCCTTCCTGTACCGCTCCCGCTTCTACGCGCAGACCGAGGAGCAGGAGTGCGCGCGGGCCCTCGAACACCTGGAGACGACCATCGCCTTCGAGGGTCCGTCGACGGTCGCCGCGGTGCTCCTGGAGACCGTCCCGGGGACGGCGGGGATCATGGTGCCGCCGCCGGGCTATCTGGCCGGGGTGCGGGAGATCTGCGACAAGTACGGCATCGTCCTCGTCCTGGACGAGGTCATGGCGGGCTTCGGGCGGACCGGCGAGTGGTTCGCGGCCGACCTGTCCGGGGTCGTACCGGACCTGATGACCTTCGCCAAGGGCGTGAACTCGGGGTACGTGCCGCTCGGCGGGGTCGCGATCTCGCAGAGGATCGCCGAGACGTTCGCGAAGCGGCCGTACCCGGGCGGGCTGACCTACTCCGGGCACCCGCTGGCCTGCGCGGCCGCCGTCGCGAC
The DNA here is from genome assembly GCF_040678355.1 of Streptomyces sp. NPDC052701. NCBI lineage: Bacteria > Bacillati > Actinomycetota > Actinomycetes > Kitasatosporales > Streptomycetaceae > Streptomyces > Streptomyces sp. NPDC052701. The sequence goes on along the minus strand of NZ_JBFATO010000011.1, from coordinate 2,136 downwards.
GATCACCGTGATGGCGGAGGAGGGCGTGGTCGAGCACGCCGCCCGGCTGGGCGCCGAGGTGGTCGGACCGGGGCTGCGGGAGCTGGCGGAGCGGCACCCCAGCGTCGGGGACGTCCGGGGCGTCGGCATGTTCTGGGCGCTGGAGCTGGTGCGGAACCGGGAGACGCGCGAGCCGCTGGTGCCGTACAACGCGGCCGGCGAGGCGAACGCGCCCATGGCGGCCTTCGCCGCCGCTGCGAAGGCCCACGGGGTGTGGCCGTTCGTGAACATGAACCGGACGCACGTGGTGCCGCCGTGCAACGTGCGCGAGGCGGAGCTGAAGGAGGGCCTGGCGGCCCTGGACGCGGCGCTGTCCGTGGCCGACGAGTACACGGAGTGACGGAGCAGGCGCCCGTGGACCCGTCGTGGAACCGCCGTGGACCCGCCCTGGACCCGCCGTGGACCTGGGCGGACCCGGTGGCGCGCGAGGGCGCCGCACCGGATTCGAACGCGTAAGCGCGTAAGGTGGCGTGTTCGTGGACACAGCCGCGCACGCCACCCCGGCGCGGCGCACGCCCCCGGACGCGACGAGGAGACGCCCCGACCATGCCCGGCAGCACCAAGGGCGCCGTGACCCGCAGCACCCTGCGGCAGCAGATCGCCGACGCGCTTCGCGACGAGGTGCTGGCGGGGCGGCTGCAACCCGGGCAGGAGTTCACCGTGAAGGAGATCGCCGACCAGTACGGCGTCTCCGCCACCCCCGTGCGCGAGGCACTGGTCGACCTGTCCGCGCAGGGGCTGCTCGACGCCGACCAGCACCGCGGGTTCCGGGTGCACGAGTACTCGGCCGACGACTTCCGCGGCATGGTCGAGGCCCGCAGCCTGGTCATCGGCGGGATGTTCCACGCCCTGACCGGCGGCCGCAGGAGCGACCTGCGGCCCGACGACCCCCGCGTCGCCGCCGCCCTCGCCGGGGTGCGCCGCCGCGGCGAGGAGGCCCGGCGGGCCGCCGGCGCGGGCGACCTGACCGTCCTCATCGGCTACGACCTGCGCTTCTGGCGCGAGCTCGCCGCGCTGTTCGGCAACCCCCACCTGTCGGACTTCCTGCACCGGCTGCGCGTGCAGACCTGGGTGTGCACGGTGCAGCACCTGCGCCGGCTGCCCGACCTGCGCGACCGGCTGTGGCGCGGGCACACGGAGCTGGCCGACGCCCTCTCCCGCGGCGACGCCGACGCGGCCCGGTCGATCATCGAGGCGTACGACGCCCACTCCCTCGCCCTGATCGAGGGACCGCCGCAGGGCTGAGGAGCGGCGGTTCGGGTATGGGACGGGCACGCACCGATTAACCTGCCTTGAACACCGTTGCCCGGGGCCGTGCGACCCCGTCGCCGCGTCGCTGTGTGAGGAGCCCTCTTTTGGCCTGTGACCTGTGGCTGGTACCGCTCGTCGACGTGTTGTGCCACACGCCCGACAACCCCTTCGCCGAGGAACTCGCGCAATACAACAAGGTGCTCGCCGAGTCCGGGCTGCCCCCGGTGCCGGTGTACCAGTACATGCCGGGGCTGTCCGGCGAGGTCGCCCCGGTCGCCGGCTTCGACTACGACGCGCTGCACTTCCTGCGCCGGGCGTACCTGCTCCAGGTCTGCGGGCTCCCCGTGACGCCCGTCGACGAACTGGGCGGCGACTACGAGCAGTTGCTGGAGATGTTCGAGTCCACGGCCCAGCAGTCGCACCTCGTCTGGCACTACGACCACGCGGGCGCCTACGTCCCGCTGGACTTCCCTCACCCGCTGGCCAACGACGAACTGCTGGCGGGCGGCGGCCCGTTGGGCTCCTCCCACGCCCTGCTGCGGGAGCTGGAGTACGTCGCCCCGTCCCTCGGCATCGACCCGGCCAACCCCCCGGCGGCGCCCCATCCCCCGCTCGCCCCGACCGAGCTGGAGGAACCGGCCGTCGCCGCCCCCTACGACCCGAGCCCCTTCGCCCGCGAGCGGCACGTCTGGCTCGGCCTGCACGCGGCGGCGACGCGGAGCCTGGCGCAGGGGTCGATGATCGTGTTCAGCTAGTCTTCTGAGTCAGGAATTCTGTTCAGATGTGTAGGGTTGCGGGGTGGCGCGTACTGGGCGGCCGAAGGCCGAGTTGATCCTGTCGGATGCG